>CAVKTW010000059.1:0-3668 GCA_963659085.1 Candidatus Methanomethylophilaceae archaeon
TTCCCCTTCTCCCCATTCCCCATTCCCCATTCCCCATTCCCCATCTTCTCCACCGCCTCCAACCTCCGATAGTGGTTGTGGACGGCGACGGAGAGGACTTTCTTCACCTCGTCGTGGCCGATCACATACTGGTCGAGGAACGCCTTGATCTCCTTGGGCGCGGGCGTGGGCGGCAGGGGTTTCGGCGCCGGCTTGGGCGGTTTCGCGGGCGCGGCCTTCTGCCCGCCGCTCTGCGCGGCGATGACCTGGTGGAGGTCTTCGACGCACTCGACGCAGATGCCCCCGTGGCGACCCGGCAGAACGGGCGTCTTGGGGGAATCCTCCTGCCCGCAGAACGCGCAACAAAGTTTTGTCTTCTTCATCTCTCTTTCACAAACTCCACATCCCGCACCAAGCACCAGGCACCAAGCACTAAGCACTAAGCACCAACCCCCAGCACTTCATCAACCAAGCCCCAGTCCTTCGCCTCGGCGGCGGACATGAAATAGTCGCGCTCCGTGTCGCGGACGACATCCTCGAACGCCTTGCCCGAATGCTTGGCGAGAATGCCGTTGAGGACATCCTTCAGGCGCAGAATCTCCTTGGCGGTGATCTCGATGTCCGTCGCCTTCCCTTCCGCGCCGCCGGAGGGCTGGTGCACCATGATACGCGCGTTGGGGAGCGCGAAACGCCGCCCCTTCGTCCCCGCCGCGAGCAAGACCGCGCCCATCGACGCGGCCTGCCCGATGCAATAGGTCGCGATGGGGCATTTGACGAACTGCATCGTGTCGTAGATCGCCAAGCCCGCCGTCACGCTGCCGCCCGGCGAGTTCACGTAGATGGAGATCTCCTTCTTCGCGTCCTGCGCCTGCAAAAAGAGGAGCTGTGCGCAAATGGCGTTCGCCATCTCGTCGGCGACCTCGCCGGAGATGAAGACGATGCGGTCGAGGAGCAGGCGCGAGTAGATGTCGTAAGTCCGCTCGCCCTTGCCCGTCTGCTCGACGACATAGGGAATCATGTAGTTCTTCGCCATGGCCGCGCCCCTTTCAGGAAACCTTCGCGTTCTCCAACAGGAACGCGACGACCTTCTCGCCGCGCTCCTGGTCGGAGGCCTCGATCTTCTCCGCCTTGGCGATCTCCTCAAGGATGTAATGGAGGCGGACGCGCGTCTCGGCGGCCGTGCGGGCGTTCTTGATGATCTCGTCGCGGCTCTTCTCAAGGAAGTCGTTGTCGAGACCCGCCCGCTTGGCGTTGGAGATGTAGTCGTTGAGCGCCAACTCGGTCATCCGCTGGACTTGGCTCTCGGGGATGTCGAAGTCGGCGTTCTTCGCGAGCTGTTCGAGGACGTCCTGCTCGCGGCGGCTGTGTTCGCGGTTCTCGGCGGCCTTTTCAAGCCCCTCGCGGTAGGTCTTTTCAAGAGCCTCCATCGACTCCATCTTCGCGTCCTGCAAGAGCGCCTCGTCCGTCGGCAGAATCTGCTTGCGGAGCGATTTGAGCGTGAGGGTGTAGACAGCCTTCTTGCCTTTCAACTTTTCAGGGGCTGCCTCCGGGTCGAAGGTGGCCTCGACATCCGTCTTCGTCTCGCCAATCTTCATGCCCGGCAAAGCCGCGATGATCTCCGGCAGGAAGCGGCCGTCGAGAACTTGCGTCCAATAGCCCGTCCCCTGCCCGACGAGTTTCGCCTCGGGGTCGATGTCCAGAATCTTCTCCTCGCCCACGCGCCCTTCGTAGTCGATCTGAACGAAGTCACCCGACGCCACGGTGTCGCCGTCCTTCGCGTCCTCATACTTCGCGCACGCCGCGCGGAGGCGCGAAATCATGTCCTTGACGTCCGCGTCGGTGACGGGCGTTTTCTTGTCCTCGATCTTCAGCCCCTTGTAGGCGGGGAGCTTGAACTCCGGAAGAACCTCCACGAGAGCCGTCATCTCGGCGCCTTTCTCGGTGACGTCGAGCTTCTCGACCGTGAGGAGGTTGAACTCGCGGATCTTCTCCTCCTGAATCGCCACGGGGTAGAACTTCGCGAACGCCGTGCGCTTGACCTCGCTCGCCAGCGAGTCGGCGAATTCCTTGCGGATGAGGCTCAGCGGCACCTTCCCTTTGCGGAATCCGGGAATCTGCGCCTCCTTGAGGAACTTCGCCTCGACCTTCGCGACGACGCCCTTCACCTCGTTCTCATCGAGCGTGATGTTCAACTGAACCTGACACTTGTCCTGTTTTTTGACTTGAGTCTTCATCTTTTCTCCTGTAAATCCAATATTTTACCAAAAAATCAAAGTCTCGTCCACGCGGAGGCCGCCTGCGACGAGTGGAGCGCGGCCTCGACGAAGCGGATGGAGCGCGAGCCGAACGCGGCGTTGGGCAAAGCCTGGCGCGTCACAACGGCCCGCACGAAATCGTCGTAGAGCGTCGCCAACGCCTCGACGAACCCCTCGTGATGACCCGACGGAAAGCGGGAGGCTTGGACGGAGAGGGGGGAGATGTCGCCGACGTAGGGGGCCTTGCGGTGGTAAACCGCGTCCGGCGCGAACGGCGAGCGGACGACGAGGCGGTTGGGCTCTTCCTGATCCCAGTGGAGCGACGCTTTCTCGCCGTAGACGCGCAACCGCACGCCGTTCTCCTCGCCCGTCGCGATTTTCGAGGTCACGAACACGGCCTTCGCCCCCGTGTCGAGGCGCATGAGGACGGAGGCGTCGTCGTCCAAATGGTGCGGGCTTGAGAACGACGAGAGATCCGCGAGAAGCGTCCGCACCTTCAACTGCGTCACATACTCGATGAGCGTGAAGCCGTGGACGCCCAAGTCGGAGATGACGCAGCCGGGGCCCGCGATCTTCGGGTCGACCTTCCAGCCGGAGAGCGATTTCGCCTTTCGGAACGAGCCCTTCTGGTATTCGAGGACGATCTTGTCGATTTTCCCCAACGTCCCGCGCCCCACAAGGTCGTGCGCGAGGCGCACCATCGGATAGCCGAGATACGTGAAGGGAACGCCCAAGACGCGGCGGCGGCGACGCGCGCACGCCTCAAGGTCACGGGCCTCCTCGGCCGTCCACGCGATGGGCTTCTCGCAAAAGACGTCGTAGCCCGCGAGCAACGATTTTTTCGCCAAGGGGTAGTGCGACTCGTTCGTCGTGCAGATGACGATGAAGTCGACGCGTCCCCGCTCCCCCTCGATGAGCGCGTCCCCCGACTCGTAGACGCGCGTTGAGTCGAGACGCAAGGCCGCCGCCGTCGCCTTGTTCGCCGCGCCGTGGCGCGAGAAGCACCCCGCGACGAGGTCGGCGAGGTCGTCGAGGCGCAACGCCATCCTGTGGATGGGCCCGATGAACGAGCCATCCGCGCCGCCGATCATGGCGTATCGAAGACGCTTGGCCATCACATCCTCCCGCTCAAGGCGTCAATGAGGTCGCAGAGCCGCTTGTAGCAGTGTCCGAGGTCGTCGTTCGTGACGCGGAACATATACTCGCCCGCGCGCGCCATCTCCCCCTCGGCGTTCGCGAGACGCTTCTCGATGACGGCGGGCGCGTCCGTGCCGCGACGCTCCAACCGCTCGCGCAACGCCTCCATCGACGGCGGGTTGATGAAAATGTCCACATACCCCTTCTTGAGCGGGTTCTCGTTGTCGAGCGCGCGGACTTTCTCGCGCACCTTCGCCGCGCCCTGCACGTCGATGTCGAGGATCATCGAGTTGCCCT
>CAVKTW010000060.1:0-2263 GCA_963659085.1 Candidatus Methanomethylophilaceae archaeon
CGCTCGATTGACGGCCCGGGCGAATTCGTCCGCACGAACGTCGTCGGCACGGCGACGCTCCTCCAGGTCGCTCGCGCCTGGTGGCGCGAGCATCCGTCGTTCGTCTTCCAGCACATCTCGACGGACGAGGTCTACGGCTCGCTCGGCGCGACGGGCTTCTTCACCGAGAAGACGCCGTATGCCCCGCACTCGCCCTATTCGGCCTCGAAGGCGTCGAGCGACCACCTCGTGCGCGCGTGGCACGACACGTTCGGCCTGCCCGTCAAACTGACGAACTGCTCGAACAACTACGGGCCCTACCACTTCCCGGAGAAGCTCGTCCCCCTGACGATCCTCAACGCCTTGGAGGGCAAGAGCCTGCCCGTCTACGGCCAGGGCGCGAACGTCCGCGACTGGCTCTACGTCGAGGATCACGCCCGCGCCTTGCTGCTCGTCAACGAGAAGGGGCGCGTGGGCGAGACTTACAACGTGGGCGGCCACAACGAGCGCACGAACTTGGAGGTCGTCGAGACGGTCTGCGACATCTTGGACGACGTGCGCCCCGGGCCCACGCGCCGGCGCGAGCTCATCACGTTCGTCTCGGATCGCCCCGGCCACGACTTGCGCTACGCCATCGACCCGACGAAGTTGATGACCGAACTCGGCTGGAAGCCCCGCGAGGACTTCGCGAGCGGCATCCGCAAGACGGTCGCGTGGTATCTCGACAACGCCTGGTGGTGGCGGCCTCTGCGCGAGGGACGCTACGCGGGCGAGCGTCTCGGCGCCCGCGCGTAGGCGCTTGTTCCCCCATGGTCGCGGAGGCGAAGTTCTCGGTGGGGCGCGTGACGCGCTTCTATGTCCCCTTGCTTCTGCAAGGCTTCTCGCAGTCGCTCTCCTACCCGCTCGTCGCCGGCGTCGTCACGCACGGGGCGCACGGCGTCCACGCCCTGACGGCGTTCAGCCAGGGGTTGATGATCATGTTCATGATCGGGGCGTTGGGCGGCGGCCTCGTCACGACGGGGCTCATCTTCGCGAAGACGCGCTTCGGCTACCTCTCGTTCAAGCGGCTCAACGCGATGATGATGGTCTCCCTCCTGGCCCTGCAGTGTTTGCCCGCGTTGCCGCCGCTCAAGGGGCTCGTCTTCGAGGGCTTCTTCGGCCTGCCGCCCGACCTCGCGCGCGTGTCGGCCGAGACGCTCCTTTGGGGCGTCGTCATGAACGCGGGCTTCTTCGTCCGCAACGTGCCGATGGTCGTCCTCTTCAACAACCTCGAAAGCGCGAAGGCGAACAACGCGACGCTCCTGCGCATCGCCGTCACGCTCCTCCTCTCGCTCGTCCTGACGCGGACGGGTCTTGTCGGGCCGTTGTGGGGGCTCGCCGCGCTGACGGTCGGCGTGTGGACGGAGACGCTTGTCACCTACCTCTACGCGCGTCCCTTCGTGCGCGAGATCCCCGGCGACGTGCCCAACGCGGGCGCGGCGGACATTTCCATCGCCGCGCTCACGCTGGAGCAGTTCCGCTTCACGCTCCCGCTCGCGCTCGGCGGCTTCCTGCTCGCGAGCGCGCCCTTGGTCATCGCCGCGTTCGTCGCCCGCAGCGCGAACGCCACGGATATGCTCGCGATCCACTACGTCGCCATCGGCGTGGCGAACCCCGTCGCGTTCGCCGCGCTCCGCCTGCAGACGGTCTCCGTCAAGTTCCAGCCGGAATATGCGGGCGACCGCCGGCTTCTTTGGTATGCGGTTGTCGCGGGGCTTCTCCTCGGCGTTTTGCCGCTTCTCTTCGCGACGCCGTGGATCGGGGATTGGTATTTCGGCGTTTTCCAAAACGTGCCCGCGTCCATCCGCCCGACGGCGAAGCTCGCCGTGGGCGTCTACGCCTTGATCGCCGTCTTTCAGGCCGTCCGCGCCTATTTGGAGGGGCTGGCGGCGGCGCGGAAGATGGCGAAGGCTCTGATGCTGGGGCAGATCGGCTACACGCTCTCGCTCTTCCTCGTCTGCGCGCTCCTGCTGCCGCTCGGCGTGCCGGGGTGGGCGATGGCGGTGTCCGCCATCTTCGTCGCGCCCATGTGCGTCTCGCTCGTCGTCGGCTCGTGCCTCTGGCGTTCCGCGTCCCGTGCCTGAAGGCCCTACGGCAAATTGTAGAAAAATCGCTTCTGAATGTCGCGATGAACCGACGTCGCAACGATGCCACGTGACTTTTGTGTTGGCACATTTCTCGACAGAGAAATGGAAAAGTATGGTATAATAGAGATGTTTTCGTGTCCCGACAAGTTGTCTACACT
>CAVKTW010000061.1:0-8569 GCA_963659085.1 Candidatus Methanomethylophilaceae archaeon
GCTCGGAGGACATCCGCAGGCGGCGCGGCACGAGGAGGGGACGCCCCAACAAGTCGGCGGGAGCGATGCCCTTTTTCTTCGCGAGCGGATCTTCCTTCGGGAGCAGGAGGCCCATCTCATGGCAAACGCCGAGGGAGAGCGTGTCACAGCCGTCCAAACGCCCAGGGCCCACGAAGACACCCAAGTCAAGTGTCCCCTTCTGCACGCGCTCGGCGAGGTCTTCGGCGTTGCCGGAAACGAGGTGGAACGAGACGGCGGGGTTCGACGCGATAAGGTCGCGCAAGGCGGCGGCAACGCGCGAAAAGCCGAACGTCTCCGCCGCGCCGATCATGATGCGCCCGGAAAGTTTCGAGGCCGCGCACGAGACTTCCCGCGCCGTGCAATCGACGAGCGAGAGAATCTCCTCCGCCCGCTTGCGGAAGACCTCGCCCTTCGCCGTCAGCTTCACGGCGCGTGCGCCGCGCTCGAACAGCGTCTGTCCGAGGCAGGCCTCCAGTTCGCCAAGCTGCTTCGAGAGCGCGGGCTGGCTGATGCCGAGGCTCTTCGCCGCGCGCGAGACGTTTCCCTCGCGCGTCAGAGCCGCGAAATACCGGATGTGCCGAAGTTCCATAACGCTCATTCGTTCAACGGTCGCCGAAGGTGAGGCGGCAGGAGAGGCCGCTGGGGCAGGGGAGGCCGGCGCCTTCGAGGCACATCTCCTCGGCGGCGCACGCGGCGCGGGGGAAGGCCTGGGAGAGGATGTTCTCGGCGACTTTCAGCGTCAGCCCCGGCGTGTGCGACGAGAAAAGGACGAAGGCGGGCGTCTCCGAGAGGAGGTCGCGGACGAGGGAGAGCGTCTCTTTCAAGTCGCGCTCGATCTTGTAGAGCTGCCCGTTCGCGCCGCGCCCGAACGTCGGCGGATCGAGGATGATGCCGTCGTAGCGGTGGCCGCGCCGGATCTCGCGGCGCATGAACGCGTGCGCGTCGTCGACGATCCAGCGGATGGGGTGGCCGTCCAGGCCGTTGAGCGCGGCGTTCCGCCGCGCCCACTCGACCATGCCCTTGGCGGCGTCCACGTGGCAGACGCTGGCGCCGGCCAGAGCCGAGGCGAGCGTCGAGCCGCCCGAATACGCGAAGAGGTTGAGGACGCCCATGCCCTTTTTCACGACCCCGCGAAGCCACCGCCAGGACGCGCGTTGCTCCGGGAAAATCCCCAAGTGGCCGAAGTCCGTGCCGCTCAACCGAAAGCGGATGCCCGCCGTCTCAATCGTCCACTCTTTCGGGAGGCGCGCGCGTCCATGCCACGCATTCCCCTCCTCGCGGTCGAACGAGGCGTCGGCTTCCGCCCACGCGGCCGGGGAGAGCCGGGGCCGCCACAACGCCTGCGAGCAGGGGCGCACGAGGCGGATGTCGCCGAAGCGCTCGAACTTGCGCCCGTCGCCCGAGTCGAGGAGTTCGTAGCCGTCGCCCGTCATGGCACGGCTTCGTCGAAATAGACGTCCTGCGGGACGGTCGGCAGGCAGACGCCGCGCCGCCGCGCGTCCTCCAGCTCGGCGGCCTTGTCCTCGTCATACCACCAGTAGGCGAGGATCGACTGCTCGTCGGAGAAGCGCGAGAGGATCGCCTTGGGCATGCCGAACTTGTTCCAGTAGAGGAGGCGCGTCGTCGGCGTGTTCCACAAGAGCGCGTAGGGCGAGGCGGCGACGATGAGCTTGTCGAGCTGGCGATACGCCTCCTGCCGCTCGGCCATCGTCTCCATCTCCTTCTCGGCGGCGATGATGCGGTCGGCCTCCTCGCTCTTGAAGCCCGCGATGTTGTTCGAGCCGCGCCGATCCGCCTCGGCCGAGCTCCACATCGTCTCCAGGTTGCGGAAGACGACGGCGTTCCACGAGGCCCAGGTCATGTCGAAGGAGAACGAGTCCATGTCGCGCATCCAGCCCGCGAAATCCTTGCGGACGATCTTCATGTGGATGTTGCACGACTCAAGCGCGTGCGTGACGAGCGAGAGGAACTTGTCCTCGCCCGCCTCCCGCGAGAGGAAGGTGAACGTGAAGCCGTCCGCGTAGCCCGCCTCGGCCAAGAGCCGCTTCGCCTCCTCGACGTCGTAGGGAACCTGGCGGTGGGGGTTCGGGTGCGCCGCGTCGTAGAGGTCGGGGAAGTAGGAGTTCAGGAGGTCGTAGGCCCCCGACATCATCGTCTCGTTCATCGTCTCGCGGTCGATGAGCATCGCCATCGCGCGGCGGACGCGGACGTCGTCGAACGGCTTGCGGCGGGCGTTCATGGCGAAGCCCTGGAAGCCGACGGGCTGGTGGTTGTGGACGACGCGCTTCAGGATCCAGTTGCGCTCGAACTTCTCGCCGTGCGTCTCGTCGTTCATGATCCGCGCCGAATAGACGGGGTAGACGTCGATGGCCCGCTTCTTGAGCGCCTCGAAGGCGTTCTCGTTGTCGGCGTAGTAGCGCAGGAGGATGCGGTCGAAGTTGCAGACGCTGCGCATGCTGGGGAAGTCGCGCCGCCACCACGTCGCGACGCGCGTGTATTCCGTCTCGACCTGCTCGCTGATCCGCGAGACGCGATACGCGCCGCTGACGGGCATCGCCTCGAAGTCGAGGGCGTTGAAGTTCTTGCCCTCCATCGCGTGCTTGGGCAGGATGTAGAACATCCCGCAGTTGAGGAGGTCGCGCCAGTCCTTGGCGGCCCCGCCCTTCTTCCGGAAGCGGATCGTCCGCTCGTCGAGGATCTCGGGGCTCTCGAAGACGCCGAGCATCGTCTTCCAGACGCCCGTGTCGTTCGTGGGCGCCATGACCGCGTCGAACGTCCACTTGACGTCCGCCGCCGTCACGGGAACGCCGTCCGACCACGCGGCGCGCTCGTCCAAGGCGAAGACGAACGTCTCGCCGTCGGGCGACGTCGCCCAGCGGCGGGCGAGCGCCGGGACGAACTCGCTCGTCTGCGGGTCGACCCCGAGGAGCGTCTCATACATCATGTCGAACATCATCTTCGTGTAGGTGCTGTAGTCGACGTAGGCGTTGTGGCTCTTGGGCGGCCGCGCCCCGCAGAAGCGGATCAGCCCGCCCTTGCGGGCGTGGGGATCGGCGATGGGGTCGACCGACTCGACCCAGTTCGTCGCGGGATGCCAGACAAGCGTCGCCAACAGAAGACTCGCGAATGACACGTTCGTTCCCCCTACTCCAAGTGCGATTTCTGACGCGGGTCGAAGGCGTCGCGGAGCCCCTCGCCCACGAGGACCGTCAGGAGCATGACGATGAAGAGCGCCGACGCCGGGAAGAGGATGAGCCACCACGCCTCGCGGAACTGGCGCGACTCCTGCATGAGCTCGCCGCACGAGGGCGTCATGGGCGGCAGGCCGAAGCCGAGGAAGTCGAGCGCGGCGAGCGAGACCATCGCCCCCATCAACAGGAAGGGGAAGAGCGTGACGAGCGGCGTGAGCGCGTTGGGGAGGATGTGGCCGAAGATGATCCGCGCGGCCGAGAAGCCCTGCACCTTCGCCGCCTCGACGAACGTGCGCATCCGCAGGCGCAGGAACTCCGCGCGCATGTAGTAGGAGACCGTGATCCAGTTGAAGACCGCGTAGCAGACGAGCAGGATCGTGAACGAGCGGCCCAGCGTCGAGCCGATGAAGATCATGACGTAGAGGAACGGAATCGCGCTCCAGATCTCGGTGAACCGCTGCAGGAGGATGTCCGCCTTGCCGCCGAAGTAGCCCTCGATCGCGCCGACGACGAGCCCGATGAACATCCCGGAGAACGCGAGCGCGAGGCCGAAGAGGAGCGCGATGCGCATTCCGTGGACGACGCGCGCGTAGACGTCGCGCCCGCCCGCGTCGATGCCGAAGGGATGCTCCGGGACGGGACGGAACGGGAACGAGACGCGCTTCTCGCCCGTGACGCGCTCGGTCAGGCTCGGCGGGTCCTTCGGGTCGAAGAAGTAGCGCGTGTAGCCCGCGCGCGGCGTGACGCGGACGCGGTAGCCCTCGAAGTCGCCCGACGCCTGCGACGGTTGGGCGAGGAACGCGGCCACGCATTTTTGCGCCGCCTCGTCCGTCGGGCCCTCGTAGTCGGCGACCGCGCCGTCCGCGAGGCGGTTGAAGCGGATCGTCCGCACGTCGTAGACGCGCTCGACGACCTTCTCGCGATACTTCTCAAGCGTCGCGGGGTCGATGACGGCGCGGGGATCGCAGGGGCAGACCCAGTCGGCGCAGAGGCAGAAGACGAAGATGACGCCCAACGCGATCAGCGCGAAGAAGGCGCGGCGGATGCGGCAGAAGGCGCGCAAACGCTTGAGGGTCAGGGGGGAGATGACGCGCGTGAGGGACATCGGAGATTATTTCCTCGTGAAGTCGATCCGCGGATCGATCAACATGTAGAGAACGTCCGAGATGAGGTTGCCGACAAGCTGGAAACTCGCCGTCAGCGCGAGGAGCGCGAGGAAGACGGCGTAGTCGCGGCCGATCAAGGCGTCCCACGAGAGCCGCCCCATGCCGGGAATCTCGAAGATGGTCTCGATGATGATCGAGCCCGCGAAGAGGAGCGAGATCATCGGGCCCAACCCCGTCGCGATGGGGATGAGCGCGTTGCGGAAGGCGTGGCACCAGATCGCGCGGCGGCGCGTCGCGCCCTTGGCGATGACCGTGCGCACGTAGTCGGCGGAGATTTGGTCGAGGAGCGAGTTCTTCATGAGGAGCGTCAGCATCGCGAAAGAGCCCGCGACGTAGCAGGCGACGGGCAGGGCCATGTGCCACACGCGGTCGAGAAGCCCCGTCAGGAAGGACGGCTCGAAGTCGAAGTCGCTCGACACGCCCCCCAGCGGGAAGACGTCCCACAACCCCTCGACCGTGCCACAGAGGAACATCTTGAGGATCATCGCCAGCGCGAACGACGGAATCGCGTAGGCCATGAAGACGAGGACGGACGACACCGCGTCGAACATCTGCCGGTGGTGGAGCGCCTTGGCGATCCCCAGCGGCACACAGACGAGGTAGGTCAGGACGAACGAGGTCAGGCCGAACCACAGCGAGACGGGGATGCGCGAGCGGATGAGCTCCCACGCCGTCTTGTTCGGGTAGTCGTAGGACGGCAGGAGCATCCCCATGCGGTTGACGACGAGCCAGTCCCAATACTGCCGCCAAATGGGCTTGTCGAAGCCGAACTGCGCCTCCAGCTGCTTTTTATACTCCTCCGTCACCTGCGCGACGCTCGCGCCGCCCGCGCTCTCGCCCGCGCCGCCGCCCTGCGCGGCCAGCCCCTTCATGCGCATCATGCGGATCTCGACGGGCCCGCCGGGGAGGAAGCGCGTCAGGGCGAAGCAGACGACCGTAATGCCGAGGAAGGTCGGAATCACCAAAAGAAGTCGCCGTGTCAGATACGCCAATCGATCCATAAAGGAAACATTATACCATATATCAAATCGGCTTTTCGACGGAAAAGCGCGAGTGCGCGTGGACGTGGCAGATGGCCAACCCCAAGGCGTCCGCCGCGTCGTTCTGCGGGAGCGCGTCGAGCGCGAGGAGCGTCTTGACCATGCGCTGAACCTGGGCCTTGTCCGCGAGGCCGTTGCCGCAAATCGCCTTTTTCATGCGGCGCGGCTCATACTCGTAGACGGGAATCCCGGCCTTGGCCGCGACGCAGAGAACCGCGCCACGCGCCTCGCCGAGGACGAGCATCGTCCCCGCGTTCTTGCCGTAGATGACCGACTCGATGGCAAGGACGTCGGGCTGGAACGACGCGACGAGCTCGCCGATCTTCGCGTCAATCGCCTTGAGGCAGGCGGTCAGGGGGAGCGACGGCGCGTTCTTGACGCAGCCGCACGCGAGGCACCGCAGGGACGAGCCCCGCGCCTCCAAAACGCCGTAGCCCGTCGAGCGCAGGGACGTGTCGATGCCCAAGACGGTCATCGCCTGAACTTCCCGTTGTCGCCGGCGATGACGACGGCGACCTCGCCCTTGACGGGTGAGGCCGCGAACAGGGCGGCGAGGTCGGAGAGGTAGCCGCGCTCGACGCGCTCGTGGACTTTCGTCATCTCGACGCAGACGGCGGCCTCGCGGTCGCCCAGCGCGTCGAGCGCGGCCGCGAGCGTCGCGGCGACGCGGTGGGGGGACTCGTAGAGGATGAGCGTGTGCTCTTTGTCCGCGTCCTCGCGAAACCAGTTGCGGAGGGCGCCCGGCCCGCGCGGCGGAAAGCCGCGAAAGGTGAACGACGACGTGGGCAGACCGCTCATCAGCAGCGCGACATTGACCGCGCTCGCGCCGGGGATGACCTCGTAGGCGACGCCTTGTTGCGCGCAGGCGCGGATCAGCCGGTAGCCGGGGTCGGAAATGCCGGGATAGCCGCCGTCCGAGCAGAGCGCGACCTCCTTGCCGGACGCAAGGTCGGCGAGCACCTTCTCGGTGATGCGCTCCTCGTTCCCCTGGCGATAGGAGAACATCGCGGGCGGACGCGGAATGCCGAAGTGCGTCAGGAGCTGCCAGGTGCGCCGCGTGTCCTCGCACGCGATGACCTCCGCGCCCTTCAGGGCGGCGAGCGCGCGCGGCGAGAGGTCGCCGAGGTTGCCGATGGGCGTCGCGACGACGTGGAGCATCAAAGACCCTTCGTGAGCTCCCACGTCTTCGCGAGCATGCGCGGGATGTGGAAGGGGCCCTTGAAGATGTTGCCCTTCGCGGGCTGCGCGACCGTGCCGTCGCGGTGCAGGTAGCCGAACCACTCCGGGAACTTCCGATCCTTCAAGTGCGTCCACGCCCACTCGTTCGCGAGGCGGTGCATCTTCTCGTATTTCGCCTTCCCCGTCAGACGGTAGGCGTAGGCCGAGGCGATGATCGTCTCGCACTGCGGCCACCAGAACTTCATGTCCTGCTCGTAGCTCTGCGGCGGGAAGTTGCGGCAGTCGCGGAAGGAGATGATGCCGCCGAACTTCTTGTCCCAGCCCCACGCCCACGACCAGTCGAGGATCTTGAGCGCGATCTCCCGAAGCGCCGCGTCCTGACGCGCCTCGGCGACGTCGAGCAAAAACCAGCTCGTCTCGATGGCGTGGCCGGGGTTGATGACGCGCCCCGACAGCGTGTCGATGAACTCGCCGTTGGGCCCGACCATCTCCAGGACGGCCTTGAACTCGGGATGGATGAAGAACTTGACGAGTTTCTCGACGGACTCCGTGATCTGCCGATCGAGGACGGGATCGTCCGAAACCTGCTTCACGACGTTCGCGACGTTGATGAGGATCATCGTGAGCGAGTGGCCCTGCGCCTGAAGCGCGTCCTCATACTTCGAGGGCATCCACTTCTTCGGGTTCGCCATGAAGACGCGGATTCGCTTGAAGAGGGCGAGAGCCTTCTCCGCCCACGCGCCGTCGCCCGACGCGAGCGCGTATTCGGCGTAGGCCATCGCGGCGAAGCACTCCGAAAAGACATACCGCCGGCGGCGAAGCCCGACGCCCTCCGTCGTCACCTCGAAGTAGGCGCGTCCCGTGCGGTCGAAGCAGTGCTTCTCCAAAAACTCGCAGCAGCTCTTCGAGGCCGCGAGGAAGGCCGCGTCCTTCTTGACGTGGTTGAACGCATAGGCGCACATCCAGCCGAAGCGGCCCTGGAACCAGACGGACTTCGTCGAGTCCATCCGCGTCCCGTCGCGGTCGAGGCACGTCCAGACGCCGCCGTCCTTCCGGTCCCAGCCGTGTTTGAGCCAGAACGGCATGATGTTCTCCAAGAGCTCGCGCCGGTATTTCTCGTGCCACTGCTGCCAATAGGTCGCTTTCATGTGTTGTCACTCCTTCAGGTTTGCCTTGCGAAAAAGCCCGGTCGTCCACTCCCCCTTCGTCTTCGAGGACACCTCGGCGAAACCGCGCGCCTCATACGCCGCGCGGACCTCGGGGTAGAGATCCGACAAGATGCCCGACAAGACGAGGAACTTTCCCACGGGCGCGGCCACCTCGTCGGCGAAGCGGATCAAGAGGGGCCCCAAAATGTTCGCGACGACGAGATCGAACGACGGCGACCCCGCCACGGCGAGCGCGTCCGGGAGGGCGGCCTTGCGCCCCAGCGCGAAACGGACGCAGGGGAACGCGACGCCGTTCTCGGCGGCGTTCTCGCGTGTGGCGCGGACGGCCTCCTCGTCGACGTCGAAGGCGCGGACGTCGCGAACGCCCAAGAGCGAGGCGGCGATGGCGAGGATGCCGGAGCCGCAGCCCATGTCGAGGACGCTCGCCACCGCCGCGTCGCGGACAACGGTATCGATGAACTCCAAACAGGCGCGCGTCGTCTCGTGCCGCCCCGTTCCAAAGGCGAGTCCGGGGTCGAGGATGATTTGCTTACGCCCCGCCGCCTGCGCGGGCGACACGTTGTCCTTTTCCCACGCGGGCACGAGGAGGAGGTTTGTCCCCACGCTTTCGATCTTGAAATGGCGGCGATACGAAAGCTTCCAATCTTCGTCGGCGATCTCGCCCGTCTCGATTGTCGCCTCGACGCCCACGAGGTCGAGCGCCGCGTGGAGGCGCGAGGACGCGGCCTCGGCTTGGGACGGATCGGGAAGATAGATGCGCAGGCGCGTGAGCGACTCCTCGACATCGCGGAACGACGACAAAA
>CAVKTW010000062.1:0-8618 GCA_963659085.1 Candidatus Methanomethylophilaceae archaeon
GCTCGCGCCACAGTCGGTCGTCTCGTCGAACGTTTCCGAGGGTCGCTTCTCGTAGACGCCCAAGCCGATCTTCTCGTCGGCGGCGAGCGGCACGTGGATGTCGAAGTAGTCGCGGTGGAACTCCGTCGGGCGGTCGGCCTCCGCGACGTAACTCGCCTCGACGCGGTTGACGAAGACGTTGTCGCCGTCGATCACGTTCTTGCCGGGGACGAGTTTCGAGAAGTCGCCCTTTTGAAGGAAGTCGCACGCCGTCTTGAAATTGTCGCTGATCGCGCCATATTTGCCGATGTTGGCGAGCGAGTCAATCACGTAGCAGTTTTCGAGTTCCGTCATGTTGTGCCTCCTTTTTTATCAAGCGTTTTCCATGTTGAGTTTCGACAAAAGCGCGATCAGGGCCGTGTCGGAGCGCAAGATCCTTTTCCCCAGCGTCCGCAGGTGGAAGCCCCGGTCGCGGAAGAGGGCGACCTCCTCGTCCGTCCAACCGCCCTCGGGACCCACGGCGAGAAGCAACCGCCCGCACATGGATATTGTATCAAATTTTTCGCTCGTGCCATAGGGATGCGCCAACACGCGGTGGCGCGTGGGGAAGAGGGAGTCGAGTTCCTCCACGAGAAATTTCTTGAGTCCCCGCCGCGTCTCAAGGGTCGGGAGAATGGACACGCCCGCTTGCGTGAGACCCTCGATGAAAAGCGGCCTCAAGTTCTCCTCTTTAAGGAGCGTCGCGCCCCAAAAGTCCTTCTCGACCTTCCGCGCGCCGACCAAGACGATGCGCCCCACGCCCAAGGACGCGAGCTGCGGGAGAAGACGTTTGAGGACGCGCGGCCGGGGCGGCGCCAAGATGAGATCCGCCCACGGCGTCAGGGACTCTTCCGTGTGGTGAGGCTTCAAGGTGACGCGCCCCTGCTCATCGACGCGCACGACCTCGCTTGTCCCAATGAGGCCGTTGATCTCGCCCGTTTTGAGGACATCGCCTTGTTGCGCGTGCAGGATGTTCGTGATGTGCCAGGCCCTCGTGTCGGAGAGGACGACCTCGCCGTCCTTGATTTCATCTTTCTCGAAGAGGATCCTGTTCATGGTCGCTCACGCGCGGCGGCTTCGGAAGAAGTTCTGCAAGAGTTCTTTCGACTCCTCGTCGCAAAGCCCCTTCTCAAACCGGGGGTGGTGGTTGACGCCGGGGTGCGACAGAATCCCGAAGACCGTCTCGCCGCCGCGCCTCTCATCCGAAACGCCCCACACGACCTTGTCGAGGCGCGAGAGGACAATCGCCCCCGCGCACATGGGGCAGGGCTCTTTCGTCACGTAAAGCCGCGCCCCGTTCAAGCGCCACGAGCCGCACGCGGAAAAGGCACTTGAAAGCGCGAGCATCTCCGCGTGGGCCGTCGCCTCCTGAAGCGACTCGGTCATGTTGTGGGCGCGGGCGAGAATGTGCGCCGTCGAGGGGTTGAAATCGTAAAGGGCCTCGTGGCCGTCGTGCGCCTCTTCGAGGACTTTCGGTTTGACAATGACGCAGCCGAGGGGAGTTTCATCATCGTGAAGAGCCTTTTCCGCTTCAGACAAGGCCATTCGCATGAAGAACTCGTCAAACGGTGTCATGATGAAAGCGACGAGACGTAACGCTCCCCGCAGAGGGAACAGACGGCCCCCGCGTGAATCGGCGCACCGCAGTTGGGACACGCCTTTTCAAGCACCTCGCCGCACATGGCGCAGAACCGCCCTTTCACGGGATCGGCCAACGTGCGGTCGGGGAGGAAAAACGTCATCTCGCCGACGCGGTAGGGCTTGTTGGACGGGCAGTTCGGATTGGGGCAGAAGCCTTGGACGCTGACAAGGCGACTCGCGGGAAGAGTCACGACCCCGTCGCTCTTTTTGATTTCAAGGTGAAACCGCTCGGCCAATTTCGCGACGACATCCTCGTTCAATTTCGTCGGCTCCCCCTGCTCGAACATCGAAAGCGCGGACTGCTTGCAACCCACGGAGGCGGCAAGCTCGCTTTGCGATATCTTCGCCTCGCGCCGCGCTTTCGCCAACGCCAAGCAAAAGGAGGAATCAAGATTCGTCATGCGCTCTATTATGGACTTTTTTGACCCTCACCACAAGAGGGTAATTATCAACAATCTTATAAACCGTGTTGATACTCTTGTTGATATTTTGATATCTCAAAAGACTCTTTTGATGATTTCACCGACTAAAAGGTAATTTTCGCCAACTTTATACGGAATATTGAGTTTATCAAGTCTGTTGATAACTTCTCCGTTGATAACATTTTGATTGTCGGCGAAAAGTTTTTCGATGTCCTGGCGCTGCGCGTCGAGGTTGCCCGTCGATTCGTTGGCCGTCAACACGGCCTCCAAGATCTGCGCGTGGCGGCAACGACCGTCCTTTTCCGCTTGGTCGCGCGCGTCTTTGAGTGCCTCGATGACGTGATCGTAAGTCTCGCTCTCGAAGCGATCCTCAAGAAGGACGCTCCGCTCCAAAAGCGTCACTTGGTTCGATTTCTCCTTCTCTTCGTTTTTGGCGAGAAGATCGGCAAAGCGGTCGATTTCACCTTTCAACTTCTCGACTTCCGCCTGAAGCGCGAGAATGGTTGAGTTCTGCTTGTTCTTCTCGCGGCGCAGGGTGTTGATCTCCACGCTCTGCTCGGCCTTGTCGGCCGCCAACGATTCGACGACGGCCTTTTGAACGTCAAGCTCTACACCGAGTTCCAAATCTGGCGTCTCGTCCGGCTGGACGGCGGATTCGCTTGGCTCCGCCTCGCGTGGCGTCGTCGTGTCGGTGTCAGACGGGCGAATGAAGTCTTCGTAGTTCATTTCTTCCTTTCGCATCCTTCATACAGGAAAAGCCGGCAATCGAGGGGTCCGTTGAAAAACGGAATGCGCGTCTTGTAGTAGAGGTTGACTCTCTCGGACAAGTCGCGGCTGCCCGTCAGAAGAGACCCCATCCAACCGGGACACTTTTCATTCAAGAACGTGCCGATCCGTTCGTAGAGCGGCTCAAGTTCCGTTTTGTCGCCCAGGCGAATGCCGTATTCGGGGTTGAAGAAGATGACGCCTTTTTGATCGGTCGGAATGGGTGTCTCGGCGAAATCGCACGTTTTGAATGTGATGTGTTCGGCGACACCGGCGGCAATCGCGTTCGAGTGGGCGTTTTCAACGGCCTCCGCCGAAATGTCCGTCGCGAGAATCACGGGCATCGCGTCCGTGCGCTCCGCGTTCGTCGCCTCCAAGACCATTTCCTTCCAGAGTTGTTCCGGGGTCGCGCCAAACTTCTGACGCGGGGCGACGTGCGGCGCTTTCTCGCCCGGCAAGATCGCGCGATAGCCCTTGATGGACTGGAAGGCGAAATGACCTTTCAGAGAGCCGGGGGCTTTGTTGAGGGCCATCATCGCCGCCTCAATCGCGGGCGTGCCACTGCCGCACATGGGGGAGAGGAACGGCGACTTTCCATCCCACTTCGTGGCCATGAGGACGGCGGCGGCCAGCGTCTCCTGCATCGGTGCGGAGCCGGGGATCTTGCGGTAGCCGCGCTTCGAGAGCGGCTCGCCGGACGTGTCGAGGTAGATGATCGCCTCGTCGTCCTCCCAGTAGACGAACACGGCGGAGCCGATGTTCTCCGCGCCGGAATCGGGGCGGCGGTGGCATTTGTCGCGGATGCGGTCGACAATCGCGTCCTTTGCGTAAAGCCGAGGGATGCGCGTGTCGCGGATCGTCATGTTGTGGACGACCGACGACACGGACACGTAGCCGTCCGCCTCGATGAGGTTCTCCCAGTCGATGGAATACGTGGCGCGGTAGAGATCCTTGATGTTCCGGCACGTCGTCCTCAACAGGGGCACGAGCACGCGGTGCGCCGTCCGAATCCACAAGTTGAGGCGCAGGACGTCCTTGAAGGCGCCGCGCACGACGACGGTGTTCTCCGTCCTCTCGATGACGTCATAGCCGAGGTCGATGACTTCCTTTTCCGTCCAGGGCGAGAGGTTCTTCGCGCAGGACAGGATGATCGGATAGTTCTTGTCCGTCCATAGTTTCATGTCAATTCACACGAAGGGGCATGATGACGTAGATGAAGGGAATCGAGCACGTGATGACGCCGGGCGTGTGGCTGTTGTTGAGGTGCAGGACAACCGTGTTGTCGTCAATCGCCTTCAGGCACTCGATGAGATACGTCGGGCTGAAGATGATCTCAAGCGGCTCGCCGATGTATTTGATCGGCACCTCGTCGCTCGCCTCGCCAATCTCCGTCGTCGCCGAGAGGATCGTCACCTTCCCCTCGCCGAAGACGAGCTTCGTCGACTGGAACTTGTCGATGACGCTCACGCGCTCGATGGCCTCCAGGAAACTCTGGCGGTCGATCTCGATGTCTTCCTTGAATTGCGTCGGGATGATCTGCTTGTAATTGGGGTAAACCTCGTCGATCAGCTTCGAATAGAGGAGAACCGAGTTGATCATGAAGCAGACCTGCGACTTCTGGTGCTTGATCTCGACGGGCTCCTCGCCCGTCAACAGACGCTGAACCTCCTGGACGGTCTTCAGGGGCAGGACGATGTCACGCTCGAAATCGACGGGGAAATCGACGGGGGCCTCGACCTTCGAGAGACGCCGTCCGTCCGTCGCCACGAGGGTGAGCTTGCCGTCCTTGAAACTCATCAAGACGCTCTTCAAGGTCTTGCGTGTGTCGTCCTGGCTCGCCGCGTAGCAGACTTTCCTGAACATCTCCTTGAGCGTCGCCTGCTCGACTTGATACGACGGGGCCTCCTCGTCCTGCGGCAGACGCGGGAAGTCGGCCGCCGGCAGACCCGCGATCTTGAATTTCGTCCGTCCGGCGCGGATCACGGCGTTTTCGTTCGCGTCGATCTGGACTTCGATGACACCCTCGCACATGGACGAGACCACGTCGGCGAGAAGCTTGACGGGAAGCGTGGAGACGCCGCCCTCCTCGATTTCGCACGCGACCGTCGCGCGGATGGAGATGTCGAGATCCGTCGTCGTCAAGACGATCTTCTCGCCCTCGCCTTCCAAAAGGACGTTTTTGATGACCTGAAGCGTGGACTTCTCCGAGACGACGTTTTGGACGAATTTCAGCCCTTCCAAAAACTTGGAGCGAACGATCTTGAATTTCATGTCTTTTTCCTCACCTTTGATTCAGTATATCATATACGACTATTAGAATAAAGAGTATTATTAGTATTATATTTGTTCACAAGTTCAACAACCTCGTCCCAAGCGCGTGTTCATTGGGTCGAATCCTCTTTTCCGCTGTTGATAAGAGAGAGGCAACTTTTTCATGGATGTTCATGTCTTCCAACTTGTCGAACATTGTCAAGAGGTTGTCTTCAATCCAGGACATCCGAAAGTTGATAACCGAACGAGGCGATGATCTCCTCCAAATCGCCCTTCAACGCGGGCTCGTTCGAGAGCCTCTCCCGGATCGTCTTGACGCCGTTCAGGATCGTCGCGTGTTTCTTGCCGAACGCCGTCGCGATCTCCTGCAAGCCCTTCGACGTGATTTTCCGCGAGATGAACATGGCCAATTGACGTGGCGTGACGAGGGACTGTATGCGCTCGTGTGACATGATGTCGTCGAGCGTGACGCCATACTTCGCCGCGCACGCCTGTTGGATCTCCTTGATCGTCAGGTTGCGGATGGTCTGCTCTTTCTCGATGTAGTCCTTCAAGAGCCGACCCAGCGTCTCCTGGTTGAGGATGACCGTCGGCTCTGCCCGCAAGGTGAGCGACACGCGCGTCAAAGCCCCCTCCATCGCGCGGACGTGGCTTTTGATGTTGCCCGCGATGTATTCGAGGATGGACGCGGGGATCTTGATGTCGATGGCCTGCGATTTCTTCATGAGAATCGCGAGGCGCGTTTCGTAGCTTGGACTTTCGATCTCCTGAACCATGCCGCCCTCGAAGCGCGAGATGAGCCGCTCCTCGATGGAGGGGAGTTTCTTTGGCGCGACATCGCTCGTCATGACGATCTGCTTGTGGTTGTCTTTAAGCGCGTTGAACGTGTTGAAGAACTCGACTTGGAGGTCTTTCTTCTGCGCGATGAACTGGATGTCGTCGATCAGCAAGAGGTCGATGGAGCGATACTTGTGGCGGAACGATTCGATCTGGCCGTTTTGGAGGGAGGTCACGTATTCATTCAGGAACGTCTCGGACGTGAGGTAGCAAATCGCCATCGCGGGGTTTTTCCGCCGCAGCTCGTTTCCAATGGCCTGCATCAAGTGCGTCTTGCCGAGACCGGTTCCGCCGTGGATGAAGAGGGGGTTGTAGCCCATTTTCGCGGGGTTTTTGACGACACCCTCCGCCGCCGAAAAGGCGTAGCTGTTCGAGGGGCCGCGCACGAACGAGTCGAACGTGTAGTCCTCGTTGAGGGGAAGAGTCGATGTGAACGTGCTTTTGGGAGCTTCCGCCCACTGTTGCGCCGGCGACGGATCGGGCGCGAAGATGAACTGCTTTTTGCTCTCGTCGCTGATGACGTCGATTTTCAAATTTGGAAAATCGGCCATCATGAACGCCCCTTTGAGACGGTTGAGGTAATCGGACTTGATGAGGGCGGCGGCGCTGGAGGAGGATGTCACAATCGTGAAAACGTCGTCCTCCAACCGAAGGTCGCTCATCATGCTCAAATAGCGTTCGGCCTGGCTCTTCTCCTCAGGCGTTTGGAGGCTCATCATGAAAAACGTCTTGACCGTCTTCCAAATCTCGTTCGCCTCAATCTGCTTCGTCTCATTCATAGCGAAACAATATACCATAAACAAAAACGTCTATGTCAACTCCGAAATCAACCGTTATAGACAACTTGTCAACAACTTATCAACAAGTTCTCTATGAATTTGCCCTCTCCGACTCGCAACACAACACCTCGACGTTCCCGTTCGGGAACTTTCGTGGTTGACTTGGCGGCGCAAAATATGATATGATACCGCTCGGTGTCACATTGAAATGCAGATGACGGACATGAAGGAGTTGGGCGCGTTTGTCGCCAGGGTGCGCAAGGCACAGGGAATCAGCCAGCTGGAGCTGTCTCAGGCGGCTGACGTCGGGCGTCGCTTCGTCGTCGAGATGGAGAACGGCAAGGAGACGCTTCAGTCCGGCAAGATGCTGAAGGTGCTTGCGACGCTGGGCATCGGCTTCGATCTCGTCGAACCGAAAGGCGCGTGAAGATGGCGGGGCCGACTGTCAGGACGAGTTCACTGGACGTGTATCTCCTGGGGGAGCGCGTTGGCCGGATTGACTACACGTCGCATCACAACGAGATGCGTTTCGCCTACGCCGCCGACTATCTCGCGCGGAGCGACGCCCTGCCGCTTTCTTTTTCGCTCCCGCTCCAGGAAGCCCCGTTCGACTCCGACCGCACGACGGTGTTCTTCGAGAACCTCCTCCCACCCGACCAGGTGCGCCGGAAACTCGGCCCTGTGCTGCACCTCTCACGCCACAACCTGTTCGGCTTCCTCGAGGCGCTGGGCGGCGACTGCGCCGGGGCAATCTCACTCTGGCCGCCGGGTCGCGTCCCGACGGAGGACAAGGCGTCCTTGCGCGAGCTCAACGAGGACGAGGCGGACGAGATCTTGCGCTCCCTCAAGAGACGTCCGCTCTACGGCAACGGCATTGACGGCTACCGAATCTCCGGCGCGGGCGCCCAGAGCAAGCTGATCGCTCGCATCAGCAACGGACGCATCACGCTTCCGCTCTTCGGTGCGCCTTCGACGCACATCGTCAAGACCGCCGTGGAGGACTATCCCGATTCCGTGTTCAACGAGGCGTTCTCGATGCGCCTTGCCGAGAGGCTCGGACTCAAGACGGCGAAGAGCGGGCTGCTCTCCGTCAAGGGACGCGCCTACTACTGGACGGAACGGTATGACCGCGAAGTGACGAACGGAAGAATCCTCCGTCTGCACCAGGAGGACTTCTGCCAGATTCTCGGCGTGTCCGGAGAACTGAAATACGAAAGCGAGGGAGGGCCGTCCTTCGCGGCCTGCATGGAGGCGATGGCGAAAATGCGGCTTGCGCTCGCAGACCGCCTCGCCTTCATCGACCGGATGATCTTCAACTTCCTGATTGGGAATGCTGACGCCCACGGGAAGAACTCGTCCGTCCTCTATCGCGGACGCGACGGCAAGTCGCTTGCGCCGGTCTACGACGTGATGTGCACGGCCGTCTATCCGAACCTCTCACGCGTCAACGCCATGTCGATCGGCGGCGCGAATAGATTCGACGACGTGACGCGCCCGAGCTTCGCGGCGATGGCCGAAGAGGCCGGGATGCGTCCGCAGCTCGTCCTGCGACGCCTCGACGCGATGGCCAAGGCCATTCCGCAAGCGGCTCATGACGTTGCCGAGGAACTTGAGGCCGACTGGCCGAGCGGCGTGTACGCGAAGATCGAGGCGGTCATCCGAGACCAAGTCGAGCGCGTCGCCTGACTCGCCCGGCAACCGCCCCGCCGCTCGCTCCTACTGCTTCGGCACGACGACGCGGAAGAACTTCGCCCGCCCCTTTGATGACGCACGGATGCCGACCGTGGTTCTATGCGGTCTGATTCAGGTAGGTGAGCCTGGCACGTATCGCACAAACGCGAGTATGGTTTAGTATATTCCTGTCCATATTTCTATTTGGAACGGT
>CAVKTW010000063.1:0-2184 GCA_963659085.1 Candidatus Methanomethylophilaceae archaeon
GAGCCAGAGCGTCCTGCGCGGCGCGTCGCGTCGTCTTGCCTTGCGCGTTGACGGGGAGCGTGCGGACAAAGCGGATTCGCCTTGGGGTAGACGCGGCGGGCAACGCTTTCAAGAGAAATGCACGCACGTCGTGGGCGAGCGCGTCAGACCCCGCCCGCGCGAGACGGTCGATCCCCGTGGCGGACGGAACGACCAACGCGCCGAGACGGACAATCCCCTCCTGCTCGAACGGCTCGACGCGGACATCGCCCACGGCCTCGTGCGCACGAACGATCTCTTCGACAGCGGACAGCGAGACGAATGATTCCAAAATCTTGACGCGGCGGTCGGCGCGTCCTTTCAAGAGGAACTGCCGCTCCCCCACGAAGGAAACGAGGTCGTCCATCGTCCAATGGCCACCGCACGCGAAAGGCGAGACGACTTCCAGCCGCCCGTCGTCACGCGCGTGCGCCGACACGCGGTCAACGAGCGTCCACGCCTCGCCACGCGAACGAACGCGGAACGCGACCGTGCCGGCCTCCGTCGAGCCGTAGATTTCGAGAGGCGAGACACCCACACGCGAGAAGACCTCTTGGGAGGTCTCGCCCCGCAGAAGACTGCCCGACGTGACGATGCCGCGAAACGATCCTTTCAGACGGTCGAAATCGGGATGGAGCAGCGCCTTTTCGAGAAAGGACGGCGTCGTCACAAAGAGAAACGCGCCCAGCTTCCCGCGAAGCGCGAGCAGTTCCTCGACCGAGAAAACAAGGCTTTCGTCCACGACACTGCCGGCGAGGCGCGGGGCGCGGACGCGCCAGAGCGCACCATACATGTGCTCGGGGCGGACGGACGAGACGACCGGCGGCGACGACTGCCAGAGCTCGTGGAAGAAGTCGCACAGCGCGCGCGCGTCCTCCTGAAGCGACGCCTCCGTGCGGACGATGCGCTTGGGTGCGCCCGTCGAGCCCGACGACTCGAAGACGACCTCCGTCACCGCGCCCCCTTCGGACGACGCAGCCACGAGAACGCGAAGAGCGTTCCCAAAAGGACATACGACAACGCCCCGTTGTAGAAGGCCCAAACCTCAAGCGGCATGAAGACCGTGGCGCACGTGACGAGGAGATGAAGCGCGAGAAAGCCTGTCCAGAGGCGCGTCAACCGGCGGCAGGCGACACGCCCGCGCTCGTCAAGGCTCTCGCCGAGACGCCGCGCGAAGACCTCGATGAGCGGCGTCGCGAAGAGGGAACGGGCGAAGAGCGCGAGGGCGACGGCGACGATGACGGCGGGGTAGAGGCGGAAGTAGACGTTGCCCTTCAGGAAATAGACGAGCCACACGAGAAGGATCGCGACGAGCCCCCGCGCACACGTTTTCAACACGAGATCGCGCCGCACCCGCGCCGCCCTCCCCCAAGTCAGCGTTTCTCGACGAGGGACGCGATCACACGCGCCACGTCGCCCAGCGTGCGGATGGACTTGAAGTCCTCCGCCGCCACCTTGATGCCCGTCTCCTGCTGGATGCGCACGATGAGGTCGACGGCGTCGATGGAGTCGAGGTCGAGATCCTCGACGAGCCGCGCGTCGGGGACGAGTTTCGCGCGGTCGCACTCGAAGTCGGCGGCGAGCGTCTCGGCAATCTTGTTGAAGATTTCGTCTTGCGTCATTGTTCAGTCCTCCAACGTCTCACCCGTCTGCGCGGCGATGAAGGCCGCCAAGGACGCGATGGACTTGAAATGCTCGCGGTTCTCGGCGGCCTGCGCCTTGAACTTGACTTGATACTTCTTCCGAAGGGCGGCGCCGATCTCCAGGGCGTCAATGGAGTCCAGCCCCACCTCCTCCGAGAAGAGGCCGGCCTCGGACGGGAGATCCGCCGCCGTCAACCCGTCCACATCGACGCACGAGAGGATGAGCGTCCTGATCTCGTCTTCCAATTGCTTTCGTTTCATGGTCTTATTATATCACAATCCCCGTCCGATTGTCAGCGGCGCACCCTGTTTCTCAACGGCTTGACCACGAAATGACACAATAAGGAGTCGTGCCGCTCGCGACCTGCTCGCTTGGGCGGGCTTGGGCGGAGGGGCGGGCAAGGGCGGAGGGGTCAAGTTCAAGCACCGCGGCGATGGTGCCGCTCGCGACCTGCTCGCCCGACCCGCACATTTGCGGGAGACCCACCCGACATGATTTTGGCGCGCGCGCAGAGCACGCGCC
>CAVKTW010000064.1:0-6075 GCA_963659085.1 Candidatus Methanomethylophilaceae archaeon
GGCGGTGCGAGTAGAGCACCGTCATGTTCGGCTCCGGGCTCGGGCCCATCGTCTCCAGCGTGTGGAGGATGCGGTAGTCGTTTTTCGTCACCATCGAGCGGCCGTCGCAACCCAAACCGCCAATCGAGAGCGTCGCCCAGACGGGGTCGCCCGAGAAGAGCTGGTTGTATTCGGGGATGCGGGCGAACTTCACCATGCGCAGGTGGAGGACGAGGTGGTCGATGAGCTCCTGCGCCTCCTGTTCGGTGAGCGTCCCCGCCTTCAGGTCGCGGGAGATGTAGATGTCGAGGAACGTCGAGATGCGCCCGATGGACATCGCCGCGCCGTTCTGCGTCTTGATCGCGGCGAGGTAGCCGAAGTAGAGCCACTGGACGGCCTCGCGGGCGTTGGCGGCCGGCTGGGAGATGTCGAAGCCGTAGGAGGCGGCCATCACCTTCATCGCCTCCAGGGCGCGGATCTGCTCGGAGACCTCCTCGCGCAGGCGGATGACGTCCTCCGGCATCGAGCCGTGGCAGCTGTGGGCGTGGTCATACCGCTTCGACTCGATCAGGCGGTCGATGCCGTAGAGCGCGACGCGGCGGTAGTCGCCGACGATGCGGCCGCGCCCGTAGGTGTCGGGCAGGCCCGTGATGATCTTGCTCTTGCGGGCGGCGCGCATTTCCGGCGTGTAGGCGTCGAAAACGCCCTGGTTGTGCGTCTTGTGATACTCGTTGAAGATGCGGTGGAGCTTCGGCGAGGGCGTGTAGCCATAGGTCGTGCAGGCCTCCTCCGCCATGCGGATGCCGCCGTAGGGCATGAACGCGCGCTTGAGCGGCTTGTCGGTCTGGAGGCCGACGACCTTCTCAAGATCCTTGTCGAGGTAGCCGGGCGCGTGGGAGGTGATGGACGAGACGATGTCCGTGTCCATGTCGAGAACGCCGCCCTTGGCGCGCTCCTCCTTCTGCAACGACTGCAACTCGTCCCACAGGCGGTGCGTCGCGTCCGTCGCCGGCGCGAGGAACTTTTCGTCGCCGTCATAGGGCGTGTAGTTGAGACGGATGAATTCGGAGACGTTGATTTCCTTTTCCCAGCGTCCCCCGTTGAAATCCTGCCATTGCGCGTATCTCATTGTCTTCTCCTCTCCTTAAGATTTGAGGTGAGCGCATATTATACCATAAATCCCCCGGAAGAGAGCAATCCCTTCGGTGTGTCAGCCGACGTCGGGGTGAGCTTGGCCTCACGCCACGCGCACCGCGTCCATGTCGATGGACAATCGCAGGGCGGGGACGGGCGGACGGACGGACAACAGCCATTTCCACGCCTTGAGGACGCTCGCGTTCGAGCGCGCGCGCAAGAGGATCTGCCAGCGGTAGAAGCCGTCCGCCTTTTCGAGGGCGCTGGGCATCGCCTCGCTCGCGAGAAGATCCCGTGTCCCCGTCCGCCGCGCCAGCGACTCGGCGTAGTTCCGAAGCGACGTCGCATACATTCTCGCCCACGCCTCCACGAGCGGCGCGGCCGTCGCCTTCAGCCGGACGACGGAGAGGTGGCAGTAGGGCGGCAGAAACAGCGTCTCCCGCTCGCGGAGCTCCGCCTCGGCGAACGACTCGAAATCCCCGCGCGCGGCGGCGCGGAGGATCTTGTTCTCGCAGTCGCGCGTCTGGATGAAGACCTCGCCCGGCAACTCCGCGCGTCCCGCCCGCCCCGCCACTTGCGAAAAGAGCTGGAACGCCCGCTCCGCCGCGCGGAAATCGGGCAGGCTCAACGCCGCGTCGGCCTGCAACACCCCAACGAGCGTGACGGCGGGGAAGTCAAGCCCCTTGGCGATCATCTGTGTCCCCACGAGGATGTCCGCCTCGCCTCGGCGGAACGCGCCCAAGATCTCGTCGTGCGACGACTTGTGCGTGGTCGAGTCGGCGTCCATGCGAAGAACCCGCGCCTTGGGGAAGCACGTCAAGAGCGCGCGCTCGGCGCGTTGCGTGCCGATGCCGAGCGACGAGAGCGACGTCGCGCCGCAGACGGGGCATTTCGCCGGCATCGCGACCCAATCGCCGCAAACGTGGCAGCGCAGGCATTTGTCGCTGGCGTGGAACGTGTAGGGCATGGCGCGGTCGAGGGACGAGCATTTCGGGCAGGCGAAGACGAAGCCGCACGCATCGCAGACGACTTGCCGCGCGAACCCGCGCCGGTTGAGGAAGAGGATCGTCTGCTCGTGGCGGTTGAGCCGAAGGGAGATCGCCGACAGGAGCTCGGGCGAGAAGATGAGCCCCGCGTCGCGCATTTCCACGAGGTGGACGCTCGGCAGGGTCCCCAGCCCCGCCCGCTTCGCGAGGACAAGCGCTCGGACGCGCCCCTGTCGCGACGCGAGCCACGTCTCCAAGGAGGGCGTCGCGCTTCCGAGGACGACCTTCGCCCCCTCCGCCTCGCCGCGCCAGAGGGCGACGTCGCGCGCGTGGTAGCGCGGGCACTCGTCCTGCTTGTAGCTCGGCTCGTGCTCCTCGTCGATGACGATCAGCCCCAGGTTTCGGACGGGGGCCCAAACGGCCGAGCGCGGGCCCACCACGACACGCGCCTCGCCCGCGCGGATGCGGTGCCACTCGTCGTAGCGTTCGCCGTCGGAGAGGGCGGAGTGGAGGACGGCGACAGCCGAACCGAACCGCGAGGCGAAGCGTTGGACAGTCTGCGGCGTCAAGGCGATTTCCGGCACCATGACGATGGCCCCGCGCCCCGCCTCCAATTCGTGGGCGATCGCCTGGAGATAGACCTCCGTCTTGCCGGAGCCCGTCACGCCGAAGAGGAGGAACGGCGTGGCTCCGTCGCCCGCGAGAATCGCCTGCAAGGCCGCGTCCTGTTCGGGGTTGAGGGGCAGGGGATGCGTCGGCAAGAGGCGGTGCGCGGCAAGCGGGTTGCGGCGGATGGCGCGGGAGGCAATCGACAACAGCCCCTTCGCGGCGAGTGCGCGGAGGGAGGCGGGCGTCGTCTTCAAGTCGCGGCAGAGGAAGCGCATCCAGCCGCCGTCGAGCCGGCGGATGTTCTCGTAGAGCGTCTGTTGACGCGGCGACAGGGCGACGTCCCTTTTCGCGGGGAGAACCTCGACGTAAAGGCACTCCTTTTGACGCGCGTTCTTCTTGAGGACGGACGCGGGGAGCGCGGCTTTGAGGACGGTCTCCACGGGCGAGGCCGTTTCGCGCGCGACGCGGCGGACGAGGGCGAGGAGGCGCGGCGAGAAAAACGGCGTCTCGTCCACGATGCCCGCGATGGGGCGGACGGGGAAGGTGGGCTTCTCGGACGAGGGAAGAAGTTCCAGCGCGAAGCCACGCGCCTCGCGCGACCGGAACGGAACAGAAAGAAGCTGACCGATGGCCAGCTTCTTTTCAAGCGCGACGGGGACTTCGTAGGTGAAGAGCCTGTCGAGCGCCAGGTCGATGGCGACCTTGACGAGCACCTTACTTCGACGAGCTCGGCGTCAGGTAGTCGATCTGCGCACCGTCGGCGAACGTGACCGTCTGCTTGTCGTAGATGTCGGAGAGCGACTGGTAGCGGCCTTTGTAGACGCCGGCCGAGCCGCCCTTGTGAATGACGATGGAGGCCTTCTTGCCGAACGGCTGCGAGAACGCGCTGTCCTGCTTGATCTGCGTCGTCTGGGAGAGCGTGTCGAGCGTCGAGCTTTTCGCGAACGTGTCCGTCGAGAGGTTGCGCGAGACGAGGACGGGGATGATGTCGGGCATGTCGTCTGTCAAGTCGGTGACGATCTTCCAGGCGATGCAGCCCTTGAGCGTGTTGTTGCCCTTGTAGGCCGGGACGCCCGCGCCCGAGAGGAACTTGATGTCCACGTCGACGAAGGGACTCCAATCCGTCGTGCCATACTTGTCCATGTCGAAGAGGTCGTCGAAATAGTCGTCGGCGCTCGACGAATACGTCTTGTCGGCGATGTCGTCGCCCGTGCCGCCCGATGTCTCGCTGTTCTTCTTCGGCCACACGGACTCGCGCCCGTGGCTTTCGCGGTCGACGTTCGCCTGCGTGATGCCGATGTAGAGGTTGCGCCCGTGCATCGACAACGCGCTCGTCTGCGCCGAGAGCATCGCCGAGGTGATCGCCGGGAAGAGCGCGCTCATCAGGATGCCGAGGATGCCGATGACGACGAGAAGTTCAACGAGTGTGAAGCCGTTTTTTTGTTTGTTCATGGTTTGCCCTTCATTTAGCGCGTCCCGACGCTTCGAGACACAACCTTATTATCTCACAATCGCCTCAAGAACGCAAGTGGTTTTTGGGGTGCGAAAAAATGGTATAATAAGCGTCACTTTTGAGGAGAAACCTATGCATCCCTATCGCACCCATACCTGCAACGAGCTCCGCGCCGCCGACGCGGGCAAGACCGTCCGCCTTTCCGGCTGGATGTTCCGCCTCCGCGACCACGGCGGCATCCTGTTCGTCGACCTGCGCGACCACTACGGCCTCACCCAGGTCGTCGTCCATCCGTCCCGCAGCTTCTTCGGCCTCGTCGAGAAGGCGCACCTCGAGAGCGTCATCACCGTGACGGGCGAGGTGAAGCTCCGCACGCCCGACACGATCAACCCCGACCTGCCGACGGGCGAGATCGAGATCGAGGCCAACGAGCTCGTCATGGAGTCGGCGTCCGAGGTGACGCCGATCTACATCCCGGACGAGAAGGCGGACGAGAGCGAGGACATGCGCCTGAAATACCGCTTCCTCGACCTCCGCCGCGAGAAGCTCCACAAGAACCTGATCCTCCGCTCGCAGGTCATCCGCTTCCTGCGCGAGCAGATGTGGGAGAAGGGCTTCAACGAGTTCCAGACGCCGATCCTGACGGCCTCGTCGCCGGAGGGCGCGCGCGACTACCTCGTGCCGAGCCGCCTCCACCGCGGGATGTTCTACGCGCTGCCGCAGGCCCCGCAGATGTTCAAGCAGCTCTTGATGGTGTCCGGCTTCGACCGCTACTTCCAGATCGCGCCGTGCTTCCGCGACGAGGCCGCGCGCGCCGACCGGAGCCCCGGCGAGTTCTACCAGATGGACATCGAGATGTCCTACGCGACGCAGGACGAGATCTTCGCCGTCGTCGAGGACGTCGTGGGCAAGACGTTCAAGAAGTTCTCGACCTGGGCCTGCAACGACGCGCCGTGGCCGCGCATCAAGTACCGCGACGCGATGATGACCTACGGGTCGGACAAGCCCGACCTGCGCAATCCGCTCAAGTGGATCGACATGAGCGAGTTCTTCGCGAAGGCGAGCTTCAAGGCGTTCGCCGCGTGCGTCGCGAACGGCGGACTCGTCAAGGGCCTGCTCGTCAAGGGCATCGTCGGCGTCGAGACGCGCACCTGGTTCGACAAGCGCGAGGCGTTCGTCAAGGAGAACGGCGGCAAGGGCCTCGGCTACATCTCCTGGACGAAGGAGGGCGAGCTGAAAGGCCCGATCGCGAAGTTCCTCGCGCCCGAGCAGCTTGAGGAGATGAAGCAGATCGTCGGCATGGAGCCGGGCGACGCGCTCTTCTTCATGGCCGCCGACGTCGACGAGTGCCACCGCCTCTCCGGGCTCGTGCGCACGGACATCGCGAATCACCTGACGAACAAGATCTGCGAGACGGACTGCTACCGGTTCTGCTGGATCGTCGACTTCCCGTTCTTCGAGAAGGACCCGGAGACGGGCAAGACGATCTTCTCGCACAATCCGTTCTCGATGCCGCAGGGCGGGCTGGAGGCGCTGAACGGGCCTGACCCGCTCGCCGTCGTCGCCTACCAGTATGACGTCGTGTGCAACGGCATCGAGCTCTCGTCGGGCGCGATCCGCAACCACCGCATCGACATCATGGAGCGGGCGTTCGAGATCGCGGGCTATCCGAAGGAGGTTGTCCAGCAGAAGTTCGGGTGCCTCTACAACGCCTTCCAGTTCGGGGCCCCGCCGCACGGCGGCATCGCGCCGGGCGTCGACCGCATGGTGATGCTCCTGGCGGACACGCCGAACATCCGCGAGGTCATCGCGTTCCCGATGAACCAGAAGGCGCAGGATCTGATGATGAACGCGCCGAACTACGTGACCGAGCAGCAGCTGCGCGAGCTTCACCTGAAGATCCGCGGCACGGGG
>CAVKTW010000065.1:0-6915 GCA_963659085.1 Candidatus Methanomethylophilaceae archaeon
CTCGTGACGACGGCGCCCCTCAACCACGCGACGCCGGCGGGCTTTTTCGGGCATCGTGCCAGCCGTCACGAGGGCTACGCGCTGGGGCTTGACCTGCTCGCCGCCGACTTCGACTATCTCGCGGGCGGCGGGCTTTCCAAGCACAACGACGCGTCCTCGCCCGACTACCGGGGCGACATCTACGACCTCGCGCGCGCGGCGGGCGTCACGCTCGTCCGAAAGGATCGCGCCGCGTTTGACGCGCTTCGCGAGCCGACGAACGCGGTCTGGGTCGTCGCGTGCGACCGCGAGCTCCCCTACGCCATCGACGCGGAGGCGTGGCGCGGCGTGCCGACGCTCGCCGAGTTGACGGCCAAGGGGCTGGCGTTGTTGGGCGCCAACCCCCAGGGCTTCTTCCTGATGGTCGAGGGCGGCAAGATCGACTGGGCCTGCCACGCGAACGACGGGGCGACGGCGTTGCGCGAGGTTTTGGCGTTCGACGAGGCCGTCCGCGTCGCGCTCGCGTTTCAGGCGGCGCACCCGGACACGCTCGTCCTCGTGACGGGCGACCACGAGACGGGCGGCCTGACGCTCGGTTGCGCCGCGACGGGGTATGCGTTCCCCGTGGAGCGTCTCGCGTCTCAAAAATGCTCGGTGGAGGCGTTCATGCGCAAGATCCACGAGGAAAAGCCGTCCGACTTTGACGCGCTTCGCCCCCTGTTGGCCTCGTGCTTCGGCCTCGACGACCTCTCGGCGGCGGAGGCCAACGTCCTCGCGGAGGCGTTCGCGCGCGACTTGGACGGGGCACGCGCCGGTGTGCGCGAGAACGAGGCCTATGACGCGGAGAAGGTCACGCGCCTGCCGCGTGAGGTGAAGGCCCTCGTCTCGCGCCGTTGCGGCGTGGGCTGGACGACGACGTCCCACACGGGGCTTCCCGTCCTGACGACGTCCCTGGGCCCCGGAGCCTCGCGTTTCTCCGGCCTTATCGACAACACCGACATCGGCAACGGTCTCAAAGAGCTGCTGAGTCCCTGCGCCATTGACTTCAAGGGCGATTTTTAGGATAATACACAAGACCATGGCAGAGAGCATACGTTTTGAACCGCCGCGCGGGATGCGCGACTTCTACCCCGAGGACATGGCGTGGCGCACCCGCGTCTTCGACGCCTTCCGCGCCGCCGGCGAGGCGGCGGGCTTCGTCCCCTACGACGCGTGCGTCGTCGAGAACTACGACCTTCTCGCGCGCAAGGCGGGCGAGGAGGTGGGCGAGCAGATCTACCACTTCTTCGACAAGTCCGACCGCCACCTCGCCCTGCGCCCCGAAATGACGCCGACGCTGGCGCGTCTCGTCGCCCAGCGGCAGAAGGAGCTGCACTTCCCCCTGAAGTGGACGACCATCGCCCAGTGCTTCCGCTACGAGCGCATGACGAAGGGGCGCAAGCGCGAGCATTACCAGTGGAACCTCGACATCATCGGCGAGGAGAGCGTCCTCGCGGAGGTCGAAGTCCTCGGCGCGGCGGTGGACGCGCTCGCCCGCATGGGGCTGAAACCCGCCGACTTCCGCATCCACGTCTCGTCGCGCCAGTTCCTGAGCCAGCTCCTCGCGGCGAGCGGCATCGCCCCCGACAAGCACAACGCCGTCTTCCTCGCCCTCGACAAGCGCGGCAAGATGCCCGACGCGGAGATCGCGAAGATCTTGGAGGAAGGCTCCCTCTCCCCAGACGAGATCCGCGCCGCGTTCGCCATCCTGGAGACGAAGGACTATTCCGCCTGTCCCGAACTCGTCGAACTCTTCCGCCTCGCCGAGGTCGCGGGCTTCGCCGAGTCGCTCGTCTTTGACATCGGCGTCATCCGGGGCTTGAGTTACTACACGGGCATCGTCTTCGAGTGCTTCGACGCGGCGGGCGAATTCCGCGCCATCTTCGGCGGCGGCCGCTACGACAACCTCCTGACGACCATCGGCGGCGAGCGGACGGGCGCGGTCGGCCTTGGGTTCGGCGATGTCGTCGTCACGGAGATTTTGAAATCGCGTCTCGGCGAGGCCGCCCCCTTCGCGCCCACGGGCGTGGCGGTGGGTTTCATGTTCCCCGAACAGCGCGAGGCCGCGCTCCGCCTGGCGCGCCGCCTGCGGGCACAGGGCGAGAAGGTCAACTTGTCCCTGCGGTGCGAAAAGCCCAAGAAGTTCTTTTCCCACGCCGCGTCAAGCCGCGCGGCGCGCGCCATCTTCCTGGGACCCGACGACGTGGCGAAGGGCGTGGCGCGGATGAAGGATCTCGCGACGCGCGAAGAGAGGGACGTGTGTCTGATGGCGTGAGGATCAAGTCGAGCCTGGAGGTCGGCTTCGCCGCGTCCGGGTTGCCCGACAAACTCGCGCGCTTCCGGGGTGCGCAGACGCGGGCGTTGGAGGACGCGCGCGCGTTCCCCTACGAGGATCGCCAGTTCGACGTCGTTCTCCTCGCCGCGTCCCGCGTGTCGCCGCAAACGGTTCGCGAATCGCACCGCGTCCTCAAATCCGACGGGCGGCTTCTCTTCATCGTCCCCGAGGAGACGCGCAAGCAGCCGGGCTGGACGGTTCAGCGGCTCTACTCGCTCCTGCGCGAGGGCTTCGACATCGTGGACATCGCGCGGCCGCATTGGTGGTCGCTCCTCGCGCGCGGGCAGAAGACGCTTTTCGTCCGCGCCCACAAGAAGGCGTGGAAAGCCTATCGCGGGCTGGACTGCCGCCACCTGACGACGCACGCCCTGTTCTCGGGGGGTCGATGACCGCGTTCCTGTCAGGCCTCCTCGTCGCGGCGATGACGTCGCAGCAGGCGATTTTGACGCTCCTCAACTCGCCGTCGTCGTCGAGTGTCGAGGTCTACGCCGAGGCGCGCGCGCGGGTGCTGGCGGAGGCCCGGGACGGAAAGCCCCTGCAGCAGTTCGTCGTCGGCGTCACGCTGCCCGGCGAGAAGAACGCGCACAAGTATTTCGAGGCCTCCCACGGGAAGATCGAGCGACTCGCCCGCGCGACGGACAACGCGCTCGCGTGGTATCTGCTCTCCTTGGCGACAAACGACGTCACGTGCCTCAAACGGGCGGTGCGCGGCGGCAACGTCCAGGCGCTCAACGCCTACGGCACGCTTCTCGTCGAGGCGGCCACCGCCACGGCGCACAAAAAGGAGAAGATCGCCACGTGCGAGGAGGCTCTTCTCAAGGCCTACGAGGTCTTCCGCCAGGCGGCGATGAAGGGAGACCCCAACGGCTTCGTCAATCTGGGAACCTGCTACATGCGGGGCTTCGGTTGCGAGCGGAACCTCGCCCTCGCGCACGAGTGCTTCCTCTCGGCGGCGCGCGCGGGGCACCCGGAGGCGATGGGCTACGTCGCCGCCGACTACCAACTCGGCAACGGGGTGGAGGCGAACGCGGCCGAGTCGCTTCTCTGGACGATGAAATCAAAGGCGCTCCGAGGCGACGCGGCGGCGCGGGAGTGGCTGCGCTCGGGGCGGCGGGAGGTGGCGAAATGAGACTCATGTTCCTTGGCGACGTGGTGGGCGGCCCCGGCCGGCGGATGCTTCAGGCGCACGTGAAACGCCTCAAGCGCGAGCGCGGCCTTTCGGCCGTCGTCGTCAACGCGGAGAACTGCGCGGCGGGCTCGGGCATCACGGCCGCCCTCGCGGCGGAAATCTTCGACGCGGGGGTCGACGCGATCACCCTCGGCGACCACACGTGGGCGCAGAAGGATTTCGCGGGGCAGATCGGCGCGATCAAGGCCCTCGTGCGCCCCGCCAACTACCCACGCGAATGTCCCGGCCGCGGATGGACGCTCGTCACGTGCGAGACGGTCTCCTTCGCGCTCCTCAACTTGCAGGGGCGCGTCTTCATGAGCCCGGTCGACTGCCCGTTCCACGCGGCGGACGCGGCCCTCGCCGAGATGCCGAAGGACGTGCCCGTCTTCGTCGATTTCCACGCCGAGGCGACGAGCGAGAAGATGACGATGGCGCACTACCTCGACGGGCGCGTGACGGCCTGCGTCGGCACGCACACGCACGTGCAGACGTCGGACGCGACGCTCCTGCCAAAGGGGACGGCCTACGTGACGGATCTCGGCATGACGGGCCCCTACGTCTCGTCCATCGGGCGCGACTTGAAGCCCGTCACGCGCAAGTTCGTCACCTCCCTGCCCGCCCGCTTCGAGGTGGCCTCGGGCCCCTCGACGATGGAGGGCGTCGTGATCGACTTCGACGCGCGGACGAAGAAGGCCGCCGCCATCGAGCTCTTCCGCCTGCGCGAACCCCTGACGCCCCCGACATGACGATCGCGTTCTACTGCAACCGCGAGAAGCGCGAGACGCTCGCGCGCCAGGCGGAGTTCGAAGCGTGCGCGAAAGCGTCCGGCCTCGCCCTCGCGCCGCTTGACGAGGCGGAGGTCGTCGTCGCCTTGGGCGGCGACGGCACGATTCTCCGCGCCGTCCACGCCTTCCCCGCGCGGCCGATCCTCGGCATCAACTTCGGCGGCCTCGGCTACCTCTCGGCCGTCTCCGGCGACGAGATGGCGCGCGCGCTTTCCCTCCTCGCGGCGGGTCGCTTCCGCGTGTCGGCGCGGACGCTCCTGCAAGTCGCCTCCCTCCGGGACGACGCGGCCGCGCCCGCTTGCGCCCTCAACGACATCGCCCTCGTGCGGGGGCTGACGGGCCACGCCTGTCTCCTTGATCTTTCCATCGACGGCCACGCCGTCACGCGCTACATGGCCGACGGCCTCGTCGTCGCGACGCCCACGGGCTCGACGGCCTACTCGCTCGCGGCGGGCGGGCCCGTCGTCCTCCCCGACCTCGCGGGGCTCGTGATCACGCCGATGAACCCCCACGCGCTGGGCGTGCGTCCCCTCGTCGTGCGCGACGACGTCCGCGTCACCGTCCGCGTCCCGGAGCGGACGGACGGCAACGAGGTGTGCGTCGGCGTCGCCGCCGACGGGCGCACGGTGCTGACGCTCCACCCCGGCGATGGCGTCGAAATCTCGAAAAGCGACAAGACGGCGCGGCTGATCGCCTTGGACGGCTGCCATCCGTGCGACGTCCTCTCGCGCAAACTCGGTTGGAAGGGGTGCCTGGCATGATCATGAAAAAGCGTCTGACCGTCTCCGAGCTCAACGCGGCGGTCGCGGACGGCTCCATCGGCGAGCTCATCCGCGTCGCGGAGGCGCGGCAGTGCAAGGTTCTCGCGGGAACGGCCGACGAGATCTGCGCGCGCGACGACATCCGCCTCGTGCTCATCTCCGGCGGGTCGGCCGCCGGCAAGACGACGACGGCCAAGCGTCTCGCGACGCAGCTGCGCGTGAACGGCAAGGACGCGCTGCACCTCTCGACCGACGACTACTTCGTGGGCGACGCCCTCAACCCCCGCGACGCGGACGGCAACCTCGACTACGAGCACGTCGACTGCGTGGATCGGACGCGGCTCGTGGCCGACATCCGCGCGCTCTGCGCGGGCGAGGCCGTGCCGGTGCGGCGGTTCGACTTCGTGGCGCACAAGCCCTGCTACACCGACCGCTTCCACGCGCTCGGCGCGGGCGGCATCGTCCTCGTGGAGGGGCTTCACGCGCTCAACCCCCTGTTGACGCAAGGCTTCGAGCGCGCGCGGACGTTCCGCCTCTTCGTCGAGCCGACGCCGTCGCTGGAGATCGCCCCGGGGGAAACGCTGCGCCCGGACGAGGCGCGGTTCGTCCGCCGCCTCGTGCGCGACAACCAGTTCCGGAAACTCTCGCCGCTTGAGACGCTCTCCCTCTGGCCGCGTGTCTTGCGCGGCGAGGGACAGTGGATCGACCCCTTCCGCGACGAGGCGGACGAGGTGTTCGACTCGTATCTCGTCTACGAGATGGCCGTCCTCAAGCCGTATGTCGGCGGCCTCTTGGAGCGCATCCGCTTCGAGAAGGGCGACGACGCGGGCATCCTCCGCTTCCTCGACGTTCTCTCGCGGGTGAGTCTCGCGCCGACCGACCTCGTGCCGGGCGATTCCATCATCCGCGAGACGATTGGCGGCAGTCAGTTGGAGTATTGACATGGTTGATGTCGTCGTGTTGAGCGTCTTGCAGGGCATCGCGGAGTTCCTGCCCATCTCCAGTTCGGGTCATTTGATCTTGGGTCGCTCCGCGCTGGGGCTGGGCGGCTACGGGCTTCGCCTCGACATCTTCCTGCACGTGGGCACGCTCCTCGCGGTCTTCGTCTTTTACCGCGCCATCGTCCGCCGCCTCGCGACAGGGTTTTTCTCGCCCCTCGCGTCCGAGCGGTCGTTCGCGTGGGGGTATGCGCTCAAGATCCTTCTCTCGGCGATTCCCGTCGGGCTTGTCGGCGTTCTCTTCGAGGAGGAGATCACCTCGTCCTTGGCGACAGCGCGGGCCGTGAGCGTGTCGCTGATGGTGACGGGCGTCATCCTTCTCGCGACGCGCTTCATCCCGCCGGGGACGAAGGAGGTTTCCATCCTCCGGGCGTGCGTGATGGGTCTCGCGCAGGCCATCGCCATCATTCCCGGCATCTCGCGCTCCGGGATGACGCTCGTCGCCGCGCGGTTCGCGAAAGTCCGCGCCGAGAAGGCGGCGGAGTTCTCCTTCCTCATGAGCGCGCCGCCCATCGTCGGCGCGGCCTTGCTGGAAGTGTTCGCCGCGCTGGGAGCGGACGCGCAACCGACGCCCCCCGTCCCGGAGGTGAGCTGGCCGCTCTGCTTCGTCGGTGCGGTCGTGTCGGCGCTCGTCGGCTACGTCGCCTTGAAGTTCCTCCTCGCCTCCCTGAAGAGCGACAAGTTCTGGCTCTTCGGCCCTTACGCGCTCCTGATGGGCCTCGCGGCGTTCCTGTTGATATGAGAAACCCTGTTTCGCTGTGTTTTTGTGTTGACAAATAAGTGAAAATTCCATGAAAGAAAAAATCGGATTTTGGGGCGCGGGGAAGATGGCGGAGGGCATTTTGTC
>CAVKTW010000066.1:0-2689 GCA_963659085.1 Candidatus Methanomethylophilaceae archaeon
CGGCGTATTCGTCGGACTCCTTCGTCGGGTTCGTGTCGTCGAGGCGCAGGTGGCACTCGCCCCCGAAAAGCGCGGCCATGCCGAAGTCGAGGCAGACGGCCTTCGCGTGGCCAATGTGGATGTAGCCGTTCGGTTCGGGCGGAAAGCGCGTGACGACCGTCCCGCCCGTGCGCCCCTCGGCGACATCCGCCTCGATCCATTGGCGGATGAAGTGCCTGTTTGTCGAAAGTTCCTCGTCGCTCATTTGATGATCTCGATCTCGGCCATCGACGCGTAGTCGTTGCCGTAGTGGTTGTTGAGGGCGGTGAGCCGGTAGAACTTCGCCGGCCGCGGCGCCTCGAAGAGGATGTCCTGCGCGTCGGGCGTGTTCGCGAGCGTCGCCTTGAAAGGCTTCTCCCACGTCTCGCCGTCGAGCGACGTCTCCAGCGTGATGTCCTTCACGCGGCCGTTGACGCCCGTTTGGCGGCCGTAGAAGCGCAGCCCCCGGATCGTCTCGACTTTCGGAAGCTCGACCGCGAGGATGTGCGGGAAGTTGCCCTGCGTGCCCGTGTATTGCGTGTGCCAGATCGTCGAGAGGTCGCCGTCAATCGCGTTCGCGCCCGCGCCGGAGCCGCCGGGCTCGCTCGACGAGCAAAGGACGACCTTCGCCTCGGCCACGCTGGCGCGGTCGGGCAAGTCGGGGAGGCGCGGCGTGTGCCCGCCGAGCGGCGTCACGTCGCCCCCGCCAAACGACAACTGGAAGGCGAGGTCGTAGTCGCGATCCGTCGCCGGGATGTCCTTCGGGAGCGGCGCGGGCCCGCAACTCTCGCCGCCGAGGCCGCGCGTCGCCGCGAACACGCCGACGAACGTCTTGTCGGACGGCGGCAGCTGGGCGGGATAGATTGTCCGCAGAAGCTCCAGCGGGTTGTAGGGGTTCACCTCGAACGCGAAGGGTTTGTCCAGCGTCCGCACGGCGAGATCCCCGACCGAGAAGCCGTAGGTGTCCTCGCGGTTGCCGCAGTCCTCGTTGCGGCCGTAGGGGAAGAAGAAGTTGGCGGCCTCGTCCTGCCACAGCCCGACGAACGCGCCCGACTTGCGGTCGCTGTAGTTCTCGAAGGGCCCGCGCCCAAGCCAGCGGACGCGCGGATTCTCAAGCGCCATCTCCCACGAGAAGCCGATGCGCGCGAGCTCGATCTTCCGTCCCAAGGGGCGGATCTTCGCCGCGCAGAGGACGGTGCCGTCCGCGCGCGCGATCCACTCCATCGCCGTGAGGATCGTGACGGGGCGCAAGGGCGGCTTCGCCTCCGTGACCGAGAACTCCGAGCGGTTGTGGCCGACGACTTTGAGCGCCTTCGTCCCCTTCCACTCGACGAGCGTCGCGACGCGCACCGCCCCGGAGGGGAGGACGGACGACTCGAAGGAGAGGCAGTTGCCCTCCATGTCGGCCAGGCCCAGCTCCGCCCACGTGTCGCCGAGGCGGACGCCGAAACTCACCTCGTTCGACGACGGGGCGCGGTAGGCGTCGAGGCGCATGGGCGCGCGCAGAAGTTCCGTCCAGCCGCCGAGGAAGCCGCGCTGACGCAGGGAGAACGGCATGCCCGTCTTCTTGCAGAACGAGAGCGTCATGTCCTTCGCCGTGAGGACGAGCGATTTGTCGTCCTCCTGTTGGCCGACCGCGCCCGCGACCTCCGCGACCTCGCGAACCTTCTCGACGGGGAAGTCGATTTGGTCGTCCGCGACAACCGCGCCGCCGCGCTCGAACGCGATGCGCATGGAAACGACGCCGCCCTTCCCGCGCGCCTCGCGGACGACATCGGGCAGCGTGTAGCTCGCCGTCGCCTGCGGCTTCAAATCGTCCAAGTCGAATTCGCCCTTCGCATACGGCTCGCCGTCGCGCAGAAGCGTCCAACGGCACGAGACACCGTCGGAGTCGATGAAGTAGTTCTTGTTGCGCACGAGGACTTTCGCGCCGTCCTCGCTGAGCGTCGCCGTCCAGTTTTGGAAGACGTGCTTGATCTCCCAGTAGCCGGGCTCCGGGGTGCGATCCGCGAGGACGCAGCCGTCCATGCAGAAGAGGCCGTCGTTGGGCTGATCGCCGAACGCGCCGCCGAAGCCGAGGAGGCGCACGCCGTCCTTGTCCATCCAAAGGCCGTGGTCAACCCACTCCCAAATCGTCGCGCCGAGAATGACGTCCGAGGACTCGATCGCGTCCTGGTAGTCCTTCAGGTTGCCCATCGCGTTGACCATGTTGTGCGCGTATTCGGAAATGTAGAACGGCTTTTTCGAGTTCGTCTGCGCGGCCTTCCACCAGCACCAGTCGACGGCGGGATACTGGCAGCCGTCCATGTCGGCGACGGACCAGTCGCGCTCGTAGTGCGTCGGGCGCGTCGTGTCGAGGGCCCTCACGGCCTTCTCGGCGGCGCGGAAGTTCTCGCCCGGCCCCGCCTCGTTGCCGTAAGACCAGATGACGACGCTCGGATGGTTGAAGTTGCGAACCACCATCGAGACATTGCGGTCGACGGTCGCCTTCTCCCAGCTCTTCTGGTGCGAGAGCGAATCCTTCCCGTAGCCGTAGCCGTGCGACTCGACGTTCGCCTCGTCGACGACGTAAAGCCCCTTCACGTCGCAGAGGTAATACCAGTAGTCGTCCTGCGGGTAGTGCGAGTTGCGGACGGTGTTGCAGTTCGCCGCCTTCATCTGCGCGATGTCC
>CAVKTW010000067.1:0-3799 GCA_963659085.1 Candidatus Methanomethylophilaceae archaeon
CGGCGAGCTCTCCGGCCACTACTACTTCAAGGCGAACTCGACGGCCGAGTCGAGCTCCATGGCGACGTTCGCGCTCGCGAACATCGTCTCGGCGAGTGACGCGCCGCTCTCCGCGCTCGTCGCGCCGCTCCGCAAATACGCGCAGTCGGGCGAGATCAATTCGCGGACGACCACGCCGCCCGCCGAGATTCTCGCGAAGGTCAAGAGCCTCTACGCCGGCCAGGCCCGCGTCTTCGAGCTCGACGGCGTGTCGGTCGATGCGTGGGAGTCGGACGGCTACTGGGCGAACGTGCGGATGTCGAACACGGAGCCGCTCGTGCGGTTGAACCTCGAAGGGAAGACGCCGGAGATCATGGAGGCGAAGCGCGATGAATTTCTCGCCGTCATCCGCGCTTAAACTCCTCCTCCTCCCCGCCCTCGCGTTTCTCGCGTCGTGCGGGCCCGACGACGGCAGCCGCGCCTTGGCGCGGGCGCGGGAGGCGGTCGCGGCGGGTCGCGACGCGAAGGCGCGCGCCGCGTTCGAGCAGTGCCTCGCCCAGAACCCCGCGAATGTCGACGCCGCCGTCGGCCTTGCGCTCCTGTTGGTGCGCCAAGGCGAACTGCCCCTCGCGGAGGAGCGCATCGAGGCGGCGGCCGCGCTGGACGCGGCGAGCGTCGACGTCCGCCTCTTGCGCGCGCAGATCGCGTGGCACCTGAAGGACGACGAGAAGGCCACGACCCTCTACACCTCGCTCGCCCAGGATTCGTCGCTTTCGCCCGCGATCCGCGCACAGGCGTGGACGGAGTTGGGCGTCGTGCAGATGGCGGGCAACGAGTTTGACCTCGCGCGTGTCTCCTTCCTCCACGCGATGCGCCTCGACAAGTTCAACGCCGCGACGCAGTATCACCTTGGGCTCCTCTACCGCTACGCGCCGTTCGCCTACCTGAACGCCGCCCGCGCCGCCTTCGAGAAGTTCGTCTACTTGTCTGGCGAGTCGGACGCGCGTGTCCAGAAGGTCTGCCAGACGGTCATCCCCGCGCTCAAGCAGGACATCGCGCAGGAGACCTCCTCGATTCCCGGCGTGGGTTCGCGCAACAGCGCGTTGTGCGCCCAAAGCCTCTCGCGGGCCGACAAGGCGTGGAAGAAGGGCTCGTTCAAGACGGCGCTCGCCGAGTATCGCAAGGCGTCCGGCGCAGACCCCCTCTCCGTTCCCGCCGCGCTGGGGGTCGCGCGCGCGCTCGTCAAGACGGACTCTTCGAAAGCCGCCGGCACGGAGGCTTTGACGCACTACCGCCGCGCCTGCCTGCTCCGCCCGGGGGCCGTCGCCGTCTTTTTGGAGGCCGGGGCCCTCGCCGAGCGGTTGGGGCAAGTCGTGACGGCGCGTGAGATCTACTCGCGCGCGCTCGCCGTCCAGCCAACGTCGGCGGATGCCGTGGACGGCCTCATCCGCGTCCTTCGCAAGGCGGGTCAGAAGAAGGTCGCCTCGGCCTATCAGGCGTATCGCGACGCCCTGAAAGAGAAGCCCTGATGGATCTCACCGTTCTCGACTACGCGATTCTCGTCACGACGCTCGCCAGCCTCGTGGGCGGGCTTTTCTTCGGCTTCTCCGGGGCGTTGTCGTTTCTGGCGGGGCTGCTGGCCTCGGCCTTCTTCGCCACCTTCGCGTGGAAGTCGGCCGCGTCGCTCGTGCCGTCGGCGCCGGGACGCGCGGCGGTCGTCGGCATCCTCGCGCTCCTCATCTTCGGCCTTGTCCGCATCGTCGTGCGCAAGGTCGTGCGGGGTCTCGTCGCGCAACCCGGCGACGCGCTCTTGGGGGCCGTCTTCTCGGCGCTGTCGGGGGCGATCCTCTCGTGCGCCGGCGCGTGGGCGCTCATGACCTTCTTCCCGAACCAAGACGGCTTCTCCTCGTCGCTGTTGAACAGAGTCCTCTCCTTCCTGTGATATGCCTCCCTCTCCTCCCATCCTCGACGTCCGCCACCTGAAAGTCCATTTCCCGATCAAGAAGGGCGTCTTCGCGCGGACGGTCGGCGTCGTGAAGGCCGTGGACGACGTCTCGTTCGTCCTCAAGCGCGGCGAGACGCTGGGCGTCGTGGGCGAGTCGGGGTGCGGCAAGTCGACGACGAGCCGCGCCATCCTGGGGCTTGTGAAGCCGACGGCGGGCGAGATTTTCTTCGACGGAACGCGGGTCGAGGAGTTGAACAAACTCGATTACCACCGCCGCGTGCAGGTGGTCTTCCAAGACCCCATGGCCTCCCTGAACCCACGGCACACGGTGCGCGAGACGTTGAGCGAGGGCATGATTTGGCACGGCCTCTGCTCGAAGGCCGAGGCGCGCGCGCGATCCGCGCAGCTCCTGACGCGCGTGGGACTGCCCGAGAGTTTCCTCGACCGCTATCCGCACGAGTTCTCCGGCGGGCAACGCCAGCGCATCTGCATCGCGCGCGCGATTTCGCTCCGCCCCGAAGTCCTCATCTGCGACGAAGCCGTGTCCGCGCTCGACCTGTCCATCCGCGCGCAAGTCCTTGACCTCCTCCGCGACTTGAAGGAGAAGATGGGCTTGTCCTTCCTGTTCATCACGCACGACATCGGCGTCGTCCAGCATTTCGCCGACCGCATCCTCGTGATGAACCGTGGGCGGCTCGTCGAGGAGGGCACGGTGGACGAGGTTCTGAAATCACCGAAAGAGGCTTACACGCGCCGCCTGATGGCGGCGGTCCCGCGTATGCGCGCGCGCAACCGATGACACGCCTGCTCGTTGGCTACAAGGCGTCCGACCTGACGCCGGAACTCTTGGTGGGCGACGTCCTCTGCCACACGCTGGACATCTACCACGCGCACGCCATCGAGAAGGTTTGGCACGCGAAGACGATCTGCTCGGCGCATCTGCCGGAGGGTTCGTGGGACGAGATTTTCTTTCGCACGGGTCCCAAACTCTCCAGCGCGGAACTCTCGCTCGACCTCTTGCAGGAGATCGCCCGCCTCGTGCGGGGGCCTCTCCGTCCGCCGCGCTTCCACCTCGATTTCGTCGGGCGCGAACGCGACAGGAACGACCTCCTCGCGAAGGTTCGGGACGACCCCACGCGTGTGCGCGACTTTTCGGCGCGGTGGTTCGCGAGCGTGCCGGGAGGGCCCCGCTTGGAATTCGTGTCGTATCCGGGGTGCTTCTGCCACCGCCGCCACGACGAAGGGGGCTTGGCGCTCGCGGAAGTCGCGGCGCGGGAGGTGGAAGGGTGGGGAAGTGGAAGAGTTGAAAAGTTGAAAAGTGGAAAAGTGGAAAAGTGGAAAAGTGGAAAGGTGGAAGAGTGGAAAAGTGGAGGAGGGAGACTGAAGATTCTCGACATGGGTTGCGGGTGTGGTCTTGTTGGGCTTCTGATCGCGACGCGGATAAACCCAAGCGCGTGCGCGCTCACGCTCGTCGACTCGCACACGCGGGCCGTCGAGGCGGCGCGGGCGAACGCCGCCTCGTTCGGGCTTGAGGCGGAGATCCTCCTCTCCGACGCGGGAACGCCCGCCGAGACGGACGGCACGTTCGATGTCTTCGTCGGCAATCCGCCGTATTACTCGGACTACCGCATCGCCGACGTTTTCTTGGAGACGGCCGCCCGCGCCCTCAAGAAGGGCGGGATGTGCCTGAGCGTCTGCAAGAACGCCGCCGGGCTTGAACCCGTGCAGAGGCGTTATTTCCCGAATGTCGAGGTCATCCCCCGCCGAGGCTACGCCGTCCTCAAATCCATCGCGTAATCATAGGGGTGGGGGAGAAAAACTTGGAGGTGGGAAGCGGAGTTGAACCGCTGTAAGCGGATTTGCAGTCCGCGACCT
>CAVKTW010000068.1:0-5387 GCA_963659085.1 Candidatus Methanomethylophilaceae archaeon
TCGCCATCTTCGGCTACGCGCTCGCCTCCGTCCTCGCCGTCGCGCTCGCGGTTTAAGGGGGGACGGACTTGCGGAGGGACACGTTCAGGGGCCTTGGGCGTGTTCTCGCATATCTTCTTTCTCAATCCGCGTGGGAAAATGGTATAATAGGCGACTTGAAAAAAGGGGCATTATGACAGACGAGGCGTCACAAAAATTGAAGGAGATGGCCTCGCGCATCCGCGAGATGCGCGAGATTATCGGCTACACCGAGGAGCAGATGGCGAAGGCGACCGGGACCACGGTCGACGACTACAAGCGCGTCGAGGCGGGCGAGGTCGATCCCTCGTTCAACTTCCTCCACCAGTGCGCGATCACGTTCGGCGTGGACATCAACGCGCTGTTGGAAGGGCACAGCGCCCACCTTTCGGGCTACGAGGTGACGCGGGCGGGGCAAGGGCCCGTCACGGCCGCCGAGCCCTACATGACGATTCGCAACCAGGCGGCGATGTTCAAGGATCGCCTCGGGACGCCCTACTGGGTCACCTACAAGTATGACGCGCGTCTCTTGGAGCAGCCCATCGCGACGACGACGCACGCGGGCCACGAGTTCGACATCGTTCTCAAGGGCTCGATGCGCGTCCGCGTCGGCGACCACATCGAGACGCTTCAGGAGGGCGACTCCATCTACTACCGCTCGTCGACCCCGCACGGCATGGTCGCCGACACGCCCAAGGGCGTCACCTTCCTCGCGATGGTGATGGCCGGCGAGGACGGCGACAGCCATTTGGGGCTGGAGACGGTGCGCCCGCGCGCGGACGCGCGCGCGCTCGTCGCCGACCGCTTCATCGATGTCCTGGAGGACGAGCGCGGCGCGTTGCAGCACATCAAGTTCAAGAATGTCGAGCACTTCAACTTCGCCTTCGACATCGTGGACGAGATCGCGAAGAAATACCCGGAGAAGCTCGCGATGGTGCACGTCTCCGACCACATGACGGAGCGTCGCTTCACCTTCCGCGACATGGCGGAGCTCTCCAACCAGATCGCCAACTACTTCCTCTCGCTCGGCGTCGGGCGCGGCGACAAGGTGATGCTCATCCTGAAACGCCACTACCAGTATTGGCCGACGATCCTCGCCCTCCACAAGATCGGGGCGGTCGTCATCCCCGCCGTGAGCCAGCTTTTGTCGCACGACCTCGTCTACCGTTTCGAGGCGGCGGACGTGAAGGCGCTCGTCTGCACGGCGGACGGCGAGGTTGCCGCCGAGGCGGAGAAGGCCGAACGGGAGCTGAAGGCCCCGCTCGTCAAGTTGATCGTCAACGGCGAACGCGAGGGCTGGCGGCCGTTCGACCGCGAATACCAAGGCTTCTCGCGCGTCTTCGGGCGGCGGGAGTCGTCGCCGGGCGGCACCGACCCGATGCTCATGTTCTTCACGAGCGGGACGACCGGCTACCCGAAGATGGCGTTGCACAGCTACGAATACGCGCTCGGCCACTACGTCACCGCGCGTTACTGGCACCAGGTCGAGCGCGACGGGCTTCACTTCACGATCTCGGAGACGGGCTGGGCGAAGGCGAGCTGGGGCAAACTCTACGGGCAGTGGCTCTGCGAGGGGGCGCTCTTCGTCTACGACTTCGAGCGGTTCCACGCGGAGAAGATCCTGCCGCTCTTCGCGAAGTATCAGATCACGACGTTCTGCGCCCCGCCGACGATGTATCGCATGCTCATCAAGGAGGACATCTCGAAATACGACTTCTCCTCCGTCCACCACGCGACGACCGCCGGCGAGGCGTTGAACCCGGAGGTGTTCACGCAGTTCGCCAAGGCGACGGGGCTGAAGATCTACGAGGGCTTCGGCCAGACGGAGACGACGTGCGCGCTCGCCGTCCTCCTCGGCGACGCGCTCAAGCCCGGCTCCATGGGCAAGCCCGTCCCCGACTACGACATCGACCTCGTCGACGACAAGGGCGAGAGCGTGCCGCCGGGCGAGCATGGCGAGATCGTCGTCAGGACGCCGCGTGCGCATCCGCACCCCGGCATCTTCCTCGGCTACTACAAGGACGAGGAGAAGACCGCCGAGGCGTGGCGTTTCGGGATGTATCACACGGGCGACCTTGCGTGGAAGGACGAGGACGGCTACTACCACTACGTCGGCCGCGCCGACGACGTGATCAAGTCGTCGGGCTACCGCATCGGGCCCTTTGAGATCGAGAACGTCATCATGGAGCTGCCCTACGTCGTCGAATGCGGCGTCTCGGCCGCGCCCGACCCCGTGCGCGGGCAAGTCGTCAAGGCGACGATCAAACTCGTCCGTGGGAAAGAGCCGACGGAGGAGTTGAAGAAGGAGGTGCAGGACTACGTGAAGAAGCACACCGCCCCCTACAAGTATCCGCGCATCGTCGTCTTCCGCGACGAACTGCCCAAGACCGTCTCCGGGAAAATCCAGCGCAACCAACTGTAGATGATGGGGCTTCTCAAACTCCTGCGTGTCGTCAACCTCCCGACCGTCCCCGGGGACGTGCTCGTGGGGTTGGCGCTCGTCGCCTGGGCTTGTCCTGCGGCCGCCGTTCCGTTCCCCACCGTCGTGGGCGTCGCGCTCGCGTCCATGAGCGTCTACCTGTTCGCGCTCGCGGACAACGACATCGTGGGCGCATCGACGGACGGCGAATCGCGTCCCATTCCGGCGGGGGAGGTTTCCCTGCGGACGGCGCGGATCGTGCGCGTGGTTTTGGTCGCGGCGTCTCTCGCGTTCGCCGCGTGGACGCCGCTGCCCCTCGCGGGTTGGCTCGTCTTGGCCGCGCTCCTCGCCCTCTCGATTCTCTACAACCGCCGGCGGAACGCGCTCGTCATGGGGCTGTGCCGCGCCTTGAACGTCCTTCTTGGCGCGAGCGTCCTCGTGCCGTCGGCGACGCTTTCGGTGAAACTCGCCGCGCCTCTCGCGCTCGCCGCGCTCGTGTGGACCGCGTTCATCGCCGTGGTGACGCGCTACTCCCGCGACGAGGACGCGCATCCCGAACGGCGCGCGCGTGTGTCGCAACTCATTGGCGCCCTCGTCTATTTGCAGTTGTCCGCGCTTTTGGCCGTCTACCTCCTCGCGCCGACAGCCTTCTCCCGCGCACTCTTGCTCACGGGGGCGATTCTCCTTATTTGCCAACGGCTTTTGAAGTCCATCCTCCCCAAGGTGAGCGGCTCGTGAAGACGTTGACGGTTTTGGCGGCGGGGTTTGGCGAAAAGACGCTTGCGCGTTTTTCGGACTCGACGCTCGCGGGGCTGAAACTGTCGAGTGCCGAGAGTGCGTTCCCGGCCGTCACGTGCGTCGCGCAGGCCTCGCTGCGGACGGGGCTTTCCCCGCTTGAGCACGGGATGCTCTCAAACGGAGTTTGGAGCGAGGCGTTCCGCAAGCCGTTTTTTTGGGAGCAGAGCGCCGCGTGGGTGAAGGGCCCCCGCGTCTGGGAGGCGCGTCGCGCCGCCGGCGGAACGGTGGGGCTTTTCTTCTTCCAGCAGTCGCTTGGCGAGGCGGCGGATCTCATCCTCTCGCCCGCGCCCATCCACAAGCACGGCGGCGGCATGATGATGAGCTGCTACACGAAGCCCGCGCCGGTCGCCTCCGTGCTGGAGCGGCTGTGCGGCCGCTTCCCGCTCCACCGCTACTGGGGCCCGTTCGCCTCGCCGAAAGTCGGGCGGATGTGCATTTCCTACTTCGAGGAGATGACGAACGTCTACGATGTGGACGAGGCGTATCTCTACCTGCCGACGCTCGACTACGCCGCGCAGAAGTTCGGGCCCGACTCGTCGGCGGCGAAAGCCTCGTTCCGCGAGTTCCGCCGTCAGGTGGAGCGTCTCGCCGCGCTCGCCGAACAGCGCGGGGCGCGTCTCGTGATTCGGGGCGACTACGACATCACGCCGGTCACGCGGCCGCCTGTTTTCCCCAACGTCGTCTTGCGCCGGGAGGGGTTCTTCAAGACGCGGCGCGTGAAGGGGCTTGCCTATCCCGACTTTTACGAATCGACCGCCTTTGCCCTGTGCGACCACGAGTTCTGCCTCCTTTACGGACGCGCGCGCGAGGAGGCCGCCCAAGCGCTTCTCGCGACGGGCGACTTCGTGGCAAGCGATGAAAATTTCGCGCCGCCGAACGCCGTGATCCTCTTCGCGCCTGAGGGGAGTTGGTGCGGCTACGAGTGGTGGACGTCGTCCCGCGAGGCCCCCGATTTCGCGAGCCACGTCGACATCCACAACAAGCCCGGCTACGACCCACGGGAACTTTTCCTCTTCTGTCGCGGCGTCGTCAAGGGAACGCACGGCCGGCGGTGCCGCGTCGCCGAACTTTCCTCATGAGACCCTTCGCGTTGCTTGTGAAGCCCGTGGGCGGCGCGTGCAACCTCGACTGCGCGTATTGCTTCTATTCGTCGCACGAGAAGGGCGTCATGTCACGCGAGGTCTGCGAGCGGCTTGTCGAAAGCTACGACGCGCTGCCGTTCGCGGGAAAGTCCGTCACGCTCCAGGGCGGCGAGCCGTTGCTCGCGCCGCGACACGTCTTCGAGGCGTTCGAGGGGGCGTCGCTTGAACGCGCCGTGCAGACGAACGGGACGCTCCTCACGCCGGAGCTCGCCGACCGGTTTCGGCGCGGCAACTGGCTTGTCGGGCTTTCGTGCGACGGGCCGTTTCCGCTCAACCGGGGGCGCGGGGACGAGACTGTCCTCAAAAAGACCATCGCCGCCGCCCGGATGCTGGAGGATTTCGGGGTCGACTACAACCTCCTCGCCGTCGTCTCGTCCTTCAACGCGACACACGGGCGGGAGGTCTACAGGTTCTTCCGCGAGACATTCAAGACGACGTTCTACCAATTCATCGAATGCACGGGGCCGAGGCACGAGATTGACGCCGCGTCGTGGGGCGCGTTCCTCTGCGACGTCTTCGACGCGTGGATCAAGGCCGACACGCACCGCATCTCCGTGCGGACGTTCGATTCGATCCTCTCCACGCTTCTCCGGGGCTTTCCGACGCAATGCTCTTTTGCCTCGACGTGCCGCCAGTATCTCGTCGTCGAGCATGACGGGTCTGTCTATCCCTGCGACTTCCATGTCCGAGAGGATCTGCGGCTTGGGAACATCATGACGGACACGTGGGAGGATCTCCTCGCCTCGCCCGTTTACGCGCGATTCGCCGCGCAAAAGACGGCCGCACGCGACCCCGCCTGCGACACGTGCGCGTTTCGCCGCTTCTGTGAGGGCGATTGCCCGCGCAACCGCCGCGCCGGCCGCTCCGTCCTCTGCGAGGGTTGGAAGGCGTTCTTCGCCCACGCCCTGCCGCGCCTCCAAGCGTTGGCAGATCAAGAACGCGGACGCTCGCGGTAATTTCCCCATTCCCCATCCCCCACACCCCATTCCCCATTCCCCACTCCCCATTCC
>CAVKTW010000069.1:0-2911 GCA_963659085.1 Candidatus Methanomethylophilaceae archaeon
CTCCAACAAGCTCCCCTCAACGGGTATTGGTTGGTTCTCCTTCAAGGGGGCGTCGTCGCGGCATTCTCCCTCCTGGTGATCGTCGTCCTCACGGTCGTTTCCTACGTGGTCGCCCTCGTTCGCGGGGTCTTGGTCGCGCTTCCCGCGCCGTTGGCGTGGACGGGGCTTCTCGCGCTCGTGGCCGCCGTGCCGGAACTTCTCTTCGATGTTTCCTATCTGTCGCCCGGGGCCGCCGTCGCCCTCGCGGCGATTCTGTCCGTTTCGTGCGCGGCGTTCCCCAAGGAGAGAAAGTCACATGGCTGACCAACCCCTTTACTACGGATCCTCCTCTGACAAGCCCGCCTATGGCGGCCGGGGCGTCTACGGCTCGTATGGCACCTACGGGTCTCCCGCCTACGCGGGCGGGCGCAACGGCTCTTCGGAAGATGACGGCACCATCGTCGGCACGATCACGCCGCAGCGCATGCTCCGCGTCATCTCGCAGCGGTGGCTTTCCGTCTTCGTCTTCCTCCTCGTCGGCCTTCTCGCGGCGTTCGTCGTCTACCGCGTCTCGCCGACGATCTACGAGGCGAAGAGCGAGTTCACGATGGACATGCGCCGCGCCACGGGCGGCGTCCGTTCGGGGAGCACAATCGACCAGGCCATGCCCGACTTCGGCAGCACCTACGACGAGGTCTTCAACACGCGCATCTCCGACTGGCGCTCCGAGAAGATCGTCACGAAGATCGTCGAGCAGTATCGCGCGAGCCACCCCTCGTCGACGGCGACCGAGGAGGAACTCGTCTCGACGCTCGGCAGTTCCGATCTTGAACTCGTCCGCCGCTCGCGCCTGATCACGATCTCCGTCCGCTCCAAGACGCCCGCCCTCTGCGCCGCGCTCGCGAACGCCTACGCCGAGGCCATCGAGGCTTTCACGGTCGAGGAGAACAAGCTCCGTTGCGACGCGGCCGTCCGCCAGATCCACGACAACGTGGAGAAGAAGCGTCGCGAGGTTGACAAGATCAACCGCCAGCTCCTCGATTTCCGCACGGCCAACAAACTCGACAACCTGCGCTCGACGCGCGAGACGCTCGACGACGCCCTCAAGCGCACGACGTCGACGGTCATGCAGCTCGAGGCCGAGCAGACGCAGTTGACGGAATGGGAGAAGATGCTCTCGCTCGTCCAGCAAGATCCGACGACCTATGGCAGCCTCTCCGTCAACGTCCCGCGCGCGCAGGAGATCGCGACGGAGTTCCAGGCCTACCAGAAGGCCGACGGCGAGTTCCAGACGCTCCTCTTCGCCTACACCGAGAACCACCCCGAGGTCATCGCCAAGAAGAAGGAGGCGGATCTCGCGCGCCAGCGGTTCGTCGAGGCGGCCTCGCGCGCGCTCCTGACGGGACGCTCCACGCTGAAGGTGACGCAGAACCAGCTCGCCAACCTCCGCGCGCGTCAGGAAGACCTCAAGTCGGAGCTGGCGACCGTGGAGCAGCGCATCGTCCTCGCGGAGTCAGGCCTCGTCACGTTGGAGAACGAGCTCAACGTCGCCAACAAGGTCTTGGAAGGGCTCTACCTCGACGAGAACAAGGCGCGCATCGACGCGGAGTCGAACAACGAGATCGTCCGCGTCGGCCGCCCCGCCGTCGTGCCGACGTCGCCCGTCCTGCCCAACCCGCTCGTCATCTTCGGCGTGAGCATCGCCGTCTCCATCGCCTTGGGCATCCTCTTCGTCCTCATCCTCGACAACTTGGAGGACACCGTCGTCAACCTCGCCGACATCGAGGGGCGTCTCGCGCTGAAGGTTCTCGCCGTCTTCCCGCACGTCCGCCGGAAGAAGCGCGAGGAGGTCGCGAAGTTCCTCTTGAAGGACAAGTATTCGCAGTTCTCCGAGGCCGTCGCGGGGCTTCGCAACCTCCTCGAATCGCCGCGCTACGTCGCCTTCACGCGCTGCATGCTCGTCATCTCGACGCAGCCGGGGGAGGGCAAGACCATCACGGCGACATCCATCGCCATCTCGTTCGCCCAGACGCAGAAGAAGGTGCTGCTCGTCGACTTCGACCTGCGCCGCCCGCGTTTGGCGCGCATTTGGGGGATCGACCTCCCGGCGGAAAAGAGCTTCTCGCACATGCTGCAGAACGCCGGCAAGACCGTCCCCGACTTCGCCTCGTATGTGAACAAGACGGACATGGAGACCTTGGACGTCATCTGCTCCCTGCCGCCGGAGGGCGTGTCGCCCGCCACCATCTTCGGTTCGCCCGTCGTGGCCGAGTTCTTCAAGTGGGCGAAGGAGAACTACCAGCAAATCATCATCGACGCGCCGCCGTTCGGCCTCGTGGGCGACACGGTCTCGCTCGCGACGCTCGCCGACTCCGTCGTGATCATGTGCTGCCCCGACCGGACGCACTTCAAGCCCATCCAGTTCTGCTCGCGCTCGCTCGCCGAGGCCGGGGCGAACATCCTCGGTGTCATCGTCAACGACGTCGAACGCGCGAACGCCGGCGCGTTCTCGCATCACAATCACAGCTACGGTCGCTATGGCTACGGCTACGGCGGCTATGGCTACAGCGGCTACGGGCCCAAGAAGGGCAAGAAGGGCGAGGACGGCGCGGAGGCGACGGCGGAAGAGTCGGGGTTCGGCGATGAGGCGTAAGCGTTGCCTCGTCACGGGCGCGGCGGGGTTCATCGGCTCGGCGCTGACGCGGCTTCTCCTCGGCGAGGCGGACGCGGACGTTCTCGTCGTGGACGCGCTCACCTACGCCGGCGTCCCCGACTCCCTCCGCGAGGTCGGCCTCGACGAATCCTGCTCGGCGCGTCTTCAGGCGATGGACGCGGGGCTTGAGATCGTCCGCGTGACAGATCGCCTCTCGTTTTTCAAGGCGGACATCTGCGACGCGGACGCGATGAAGAGGGCGTTCGCCGCCTTCCAACC
>CAVKTW010000070.1:0-4814 GCA_963659085.1 Candidatus Methanomethylophilaceae archaeon
TCTGGCTTGCGCCAGACTTGACAGGACAAGAGCGTTGCGCCGCACTCGGCTGCACACTGCGCACTCGGCTGCACGCTGACAGGCAAGCACAGGCGGGCGACACGCAACCAACACACAGTCGCGAAGCGTCAAGTCGACAGAAGAGCCGTCAGGGACTGGAGGGACGAGAGGAAGTGGCGGCGACCACGACACACGACGCGCCCTGAAGAAGGCGGCGGCGGAACGGGAGGAGACAGAGGCCATACGCGAGCGCGCCCGCGAGGATGGACGCGGCGAGCGACAGGATCAAGGGCCAGCCCCCGCTCCACGCGCGGACGAGAAGGACGACAAGCCCCATCGCGAGCGTCGCGCTTGAAATGACGGCGAGGAACGGCCCGTCGCGGAAGAGCCGCAACGCCGATCGCGCCGCGCCCATGGCGCGGGCGAGGAGGACGCACCCGAAGACGGCGCAAAGAAGCGTCGAGACGGCCAGCCCCACGTGCCGCCACTCGACGGGGAGCGAGACGACGGCGATGACGTTGAGAAGCGCGTTGGCGACGACGGAGGCGACCGAGACGCGCAGGGGCGTCTTCAAGTCCTTCTGCGCCTGGAACCACGGGATGAGCGACTTCTGGATACCGAAGAAAACGAGGGAGAGCGCGTAGACTTTGAGGGCGCGCGAGACGCGCAAGGTCGCGAGCGCGTCGAACCGGCCGCCCTCGTAGATGACGCTCGTCACCTCGGAGGCGAGCAGGCACAGACCGACGGAGGCGGGGAGCATGACGAGAACCATGTGGCGCAACGACGTGGCGAGGGCGTGTTCCGCGCCGAGGCGGTCGCCTTTGGCGAAGAAGGCGGAGAACGTCGGCAAGAGGACGGTCCCGAACGCGACGCCGACGACGCCCAAGGGCAGATCCATGAGACGCTCCGCGTAGCCGATGACGCCCGCCGCCCACGGCGCGGCCAGCTGCCCCAAAACTTGGTCGAGCATGTAGTTCACCTGGATCGCGCCCGCGCCGAGCGCGGCGACGCCGAGGTTGCGCCAGACCTGCCGGACGCGCGCGCTCCCCCAGCCGACGAGGGAAAGACGCGGCGCGAAACCCGCTTTCGCCATCGCCACGAACATGAAGGCCATTTGGGCGAAGCCCCCCAACAGGATGGCGACGGCGACGACGCGGACGCGGACGACGACGGCGAGCGACGGGAAGAAGGCGAGGGCGAGGAGCGTCGCGATCCAAATGACGTTCAGCAAGGCCGGCATGAAACTCGACGCCTTGAACTTCCCCAAGGCGTTCAAGACGCCCATGCCGAACGCCGCGCCGCAGATGGCGAGCATGTAGGGCGAGAGGATCGCGACGAGCGAGAGCGTGAGCTTGGCGCGCGGCGAGAGGTCGGGCACCCACGCCAACGCGCCGCCGAGGAACGTGAGGGCGAGGAGGACGACGGCGGCGAGCAGGAGAAGCACCATCGTCATGACGGCCCGCGCGAGGCGGGCGGCCTGCGCGCGCCCCTCCTCCTCCAGCGTCGAGCGGAAGAGGGGGATGAAGGCGGCCGTGAGCGCGCCCTCGCCGAAGAGCTTCCGCGCCATGTTGGGGATGGCGAAGGCGAGCGTGAACGCCGACTGCTCGACCCCCGCGCCGATGAGGCGGCTTTGGAGCGTTTCGCGCAGAAGCCCCAGGACGCGGGAGACCATCGTCAGTCCCCCGACGGTGAAAATCGACTTCAAGAGGCTCGCCCGCGCCATGCGCCTACTTCTTGTGGGGGAGCGGCTTGTTGCCGCGCGTCAGGAACTTCGAGACCCCGACGAGGACGCAGGTGAAGACGAGCATGAGCGTCGAGAGCGCGAAGACGGCGGGCAGGTTCTTCGAGTGCTTCGTCATCGACGAGACGTAGGTCGGGAACGTGTTCGTCCCCGCGCCGTTGACGAAGGAGGTGATGACCACGTCGTCGATTGAGAGCGTGAACGCGAGGAGTCCGCCCGCGACGATGCCCGGCAGCAGGAGCGGGAGCTCGACCTTGAAGAATGTCGTCCAAGGGCCCGCGCCCAAGTCAAACGCCGCCTCGACGAGGCGGTCGTCGAAGTCCTGAAGCCGCGCCAAGACCGTCATCACGACATAGGAGACGCAGAACGTCACGTGGGCGATGAGGATCGTCCAAAACCCGCAGGCGACCTGCGTCGCCACGAAGAGCATCAACAGCGAGATGCCGATGAGGATGTCGGGCATGATCAGCGGCGTGTAGACGAGCGCGTGGTGGAGCGTCTGGAGGCGGTCCCGCCAGCGGTGGAGCGCGAGCGCGGCCGTCGTCCCGAGGACGCACGAGACGAGCGTCGAGAGACCCGCGATGACGAGCGAGAGCCAAAAGCTCGCGAGCAGGGGCTTGACGGCGTAGCGTCCCTCGAAGATCTGCGCGTACCACTTGGACGAGAAGCCGATGAAGTGGCCCTGGGCGTCGAAGAAGCTCATCGTCACGCCGTTCGGCACGAAGCCGTAGGCGACGACGAGGACGAGCGGGACGTAGAGGAACGCGAGGACGGCCCCCAAGATGGCGACGGAGAGCATCGAGCGCTTCATTCCGCCCTCCCCCGGCCCGTCACGATCAGACGCGCCGTCTGCTCCTCAAGGCGTTTCCGCCCCCGCGCCTCCTGGCGGTGCCGCCACCACGCGGCGAGCCCCAGCGGGATGAGGACGGACACGGCCATCAGGGTCGCCAGCGCCGAGGCGTGCGGGATGTTCCTGTTCTGGATCGCGCGCATGAAGATCTTGTTGCCGATGAGGACGCAATCCGTGCCGCCGAGCATCTGCGGGATGACGTAGGAACCAATCGACGGGATGAAGACCATCAGGAACGCCGAGACGACGCCCTGCCACACGCCGGGGATGAAGATCTTGCGGAAGGCGTAGAAGTTCCGCGCCCCGAGGTCCCGCGCCGCCTCCAGCAGCGAGAAGTCGAACTTCTCGGCCGCCGAGTAGATCGGCATGATGGCGAACGGCAGGAAGGAGTAGACGGAGACGAGGATGACGGCCGCCTCCGAGTCGAGGATCGTCGACATGGCGGGGTCGACGGGCCCTTTCGTCGCGAGCCCCGCCGCGACGAGGGCCGACTGGACGAACGCGGGCAGCCAGTCGAAGAGCCACTCGCGGAAGCGGAGGAAGACGAGGTAGCACGCCTGAAGCCAGCCGTCGGGGTGGAGCATCGTCTTCCACGCGAAGACGCGCACGACGAAGCTCGTCCAGAACGGGAGCATGATCGCGCCGGCGACGAGGGCGCGGTAGCGCGGGCTCATGCGCGCGATCGCGTAGGCGCACGGGATCGCCAACAGGAGCGACCAGAACGTGACGATGAACGAAATGCGGATCGTGTTCCAGACGATGGCCGGGTAGTCGGGGTCGACGAGTTCCCGCCACGTCGAGAGCGACCAGTCGCCCACGCCGCCGGAGGCGTCCTGCCCGTGGAAGGTGAACGCGAGGACGATGACGGCCGGGACCGCGAAGAAGAGGAGCAGCCACGCGAAGCTCGGCAGGGTGACGAGCCATTCGGTGCGCTTGGATCGCAGGGGGTTGCTCATCGCTTCTCCACCATGTAGCCGTCGTCGGGATGCCACCACACGAAGACGTCGTCGTTCCACGTGATGGGCTCCTGGTCGAGGAGGAAGCGCGAGTGGGGCTTGAGCGCGGCGATCTGCAACGCGCCGCTCGTGACCCAGAACTTCGTGTAGACGCCTTGGTAGACGATGTCGCGAACCTTCGACGGGAAGACGTTGATGGCCGCGCCCTTCTCCGGGAGGGGCGGGGCGAGCGTCACGCGGATCTTCTCCGGGCGGACGGAGAGATCGACCGTCTGGCCGACCTTGAGGGCCTTGTCGTTGAACGCCTTGATCTGCGGGAAGCCCTCGACCGCGATGCAGCAGTAGTCGCCCTCGACCGAGACGATCTCGCCGGAGAAGAAGTTGGTGTCGCCGATGAACGACGCGACGAAGCGCGTGTCCGGCGCCTCGTAGATCTTCTCCGGGACGTCCAACTGCTCGACCGTCCCCTTGTTGAGGACGGCGATGCGGTCGGAGAGGCTCATCGCCTCGCCTTGGTCGTGCGTGACGTAGAGGAAGGTGATGCCCACCTGGTCGTGGATCGTGTCGAGCTCCAGGAGCATGTGCTGGCGGAGCTTCAGGTCGAGCGCGGCGAGCGGCTCGTCCAGCAGCAGCACCTGCGGACGGTCGACGAGAGCGCGCGCGATGGCGACGCGCTGCTTCTGCCCGCCGGAGAGTTGGTGCGGATACTTCCACGCCTGCTCGGAGAGCTGGATCATCTCCAAAATGGCGTCGACGGCCTCCTCGATCTCGGCCTTCGGCTTCTTCGCGATCTTCAGCGAGAAGGCGATGTTGTCCCAGACGGTCATCGTCGGGAAGAGCGCGTAGTTCTGGAAGACCGTGTGGACGCGCCGCTGGTCGGGCGGGAGATCCGTGATGTCCTTGCCGCCCAAATAGATGCGGCCGGAGTCGGGGCGCTCGAAGCCGCCCAGCATCCGCAAGAGCGTCGTCTTCCCGCAGCCGGAGGGCCCGAGGAGCGAGAAGAACTCGCCCTTCCGAACGGAGAGCGACACGTTGTCGACGGCGGTCAGGGCGCCGAAGCGTTTCGTCACGCGGTCAAAGACAAGGAACTCGTTTTGCATGTGCGCATTATAGCATTTTTTACCTTTCAAAAAGCGGGAAATGCGCCCCCAAGACAAAAAACTTTCGCCCGTCCCCGTCCGTCGCTTTTTCGGGTGTCCTGGTGCTGAAATTCGTGCCGCTCGCGACCTGCTCGCCCGACCGACTTTGCCGGGAGGCGGGCTTGGGG
>CAVKTW010000071.1:0-4077 GCA_963659085.1 Candidatus Methanomethylophilaceae archaeon
GGGCAAGGCCGAGTGTTGTTTGCTCCTCCTCCGTCAGTTCCCTCGCGTCGGCGAAGTCGCCCGTGAGCGCGCCAACATTGCGGACGCGCTCAAAGCCAAGGCGCGTCTGGGGCGCGAAGGTGGGTTCACCCTCCCCCGACGGCGCGGAGACGCGCGCGCCAAGGATTAGCCCCTTCACGCCGCCCACCTCGGCGAAACGCATCTCGCTCACACCAAACGCATAGTCGAGCGAGACCTCCCCGTCGCCGCCCTCGGTTGTCGGAGGCGTGATGCGAATGGGAACGTTCTCGAAGAGATCCAGCCCCGCGAGAGGCGGGCTCTTCTCGCCGAGTTTAAGCCGCGCCACCCCATGCCTCTCCGCCGCCTCGCGGATGAGTTTGTTCACCGCCTCGCTCTCGTCGGGGAAGAAAGGAGTCTTCTTCTCAACAAGGACGAGTTGCAACGTCTTGCCATCATTTGTCGTCCTCGTCTCCAACGAGCACGTCGCCGCTTGGGTCGCCGACTCGCGAAGACGGAAGCATTTGAACGCCTCGTGGTGGCGCGGGTTCGCGGCGGGCACCTCCACAAGCACCGCGCCCGCTGTCGCCGATTCGGGCGGCGTCACCTCGATTGTCCCCGGCGCGTAGTCGTCCACCGCGATGGTCCGCCACGCGAGCGGCAGTGTCGCGCCGCCCGACAAGTCGAGATGCGCCCCCGGCGCGAACGAAAGACCGTTGGGCGTGACGGTTTGAGCGGAATGCCCCTTCCCGCCGCTCTCCGTCGAAAACCCGACCGTCACTTGGTAGAACTTCGCGTTGTCGGCAAGATCCGCGTTCACAAGTTTCGGCGCGAGACGCTTCTCGTAGGTGAAGGAACCCACCGTCTGCCACTCGTCCTGCCAATTGACCTTCGCCTTAAGCGTATACTCGCGCTCCGGGCGGATGGTGAACATAACCTTGTAGTAGAGGTTCACCGCCTCGTCGGCGGCCAACGCCTCGAAGTGCTGCATCGTGTAGGAAAAAGCATCGTCGGCTCGGTTGGGCTCCGTCCCCAACAGAAACTCCTCCCAGTTCGCGTAGCCGTCGCCGTCGCTGTCAGCGGTGGCAAGCGTCTCGTCCGCCGTCTCATTCGGGAAATAGGCGGAAAGGTAGCCCGTCGTCACGTTCGCATACCGCCCCGAACGCACGACACTCCCCGGAGCGACGTAATTGAGCGCGATCTCATCGGACGCTTGCGTCCAGCCTTGGCTGAGGCCTCCGGACTTGCGGGCATAGACCTTGCCCATCAGCGTCGTCGCGTTGCGCGTGTTCTCAATGACGGGGATCGCCATCGCGAGACTCGCGTCGTCGTAGGCCACCGTCACAGGATAGGCGGAGAGGTGGTAGTCGGCGATGCGCGTGTCCTGCGATTGGAAGACCGCCCCCTTCGTCGCGAGGTCAAGGCCGCCCACCTTGAAGCGAACGACAGAGCCCGGGGCGACCGTCTTTTGCGTCAGAAGGCTCACGTCCCTCGGCTTGACGCGCATGGGGGCGTAGACCTGAACCTCCCCCGTCGCCGTGAATCCGCCATAGGCGAGCGTCAAGGAAATCCGATGATCGCACAGGTAGTATTGCTTCTCAGACGAGTTCGGCTTTTTCACATAAACGAGCGTGTCGCCCTCGAACGCGGGCGTGAACTCGGAATATGAGACACCGAAACCCGCCGGACTTGAAAGTGAGCTCTCAACCAAACTCACCGTGCGCGTCTGCGGCGCGACAGGGACGCGCGTGCCGTCGGACAGGACGGCGTTCGCGAGAATGATCGGCGAGGACGTCTCCTCCAAGTCAATCACCTCGGTCGGGACTTCAAGACCCACGATGTCCGACGATGCGATGACGCGGAGCGTCGTCTCCGCGCTCTTCAAGGGGAAGAACGTGTAGGACGTCGCCCGCACGGTGATGGACGACGACGCGGCGGGCGTCAACACGCCGTCCGCCGAAATCGTCCCCTCGCCCTTGACGATCTCCCACGCGACGCGGTGGTCAAGCGCCATCGTGACGCCATCGGGGAATGTCGCGGCGAGGCGGAGCGACAACGCCTCCCCCGCGACAGCGACGGGTGCGCCGACGATGGAGAGGGCGGGATTTTCCACATCCCCGAAATTGGCCTTCGTTCTCGCGGTGCGTCCCGCCGAGACGACCTCGTCGATCCACCCCGCCGAATAGCCGCGATAGGCCTTGATCGCCCCGCTCCCCGGATCAGTCCACGCATTCGCCCACACCTTCTCCGCGCCGATGCCCGCGTAGGGGTTGATCGTGCGCGGGTCGAACGCGCCATACTGTGGAAGGCCGCCGTGGAAAAACGGATAGACGTGCGACGACTCGCGGCTCGCGTAGTAGACGATGAAATCGTCGCCGAACCTCGGCACGGTCGCGAGGTGATCCTTGACCATCGAGCAATAACTGCACCACGAGGCCCCGCTCAACACGAAAAGAAATTTCCCCTCCCGCAACGCCTGCTCTCGAGCCGCGTGGTAGTTGCGCGTGATGACGTAGGGGTAGTTGTGTTCCTTCAAGTCGTCGTCCGAAACAACGGGATCGGGCTCTGGAACTCCGCCCGAATCGAGTTTGCGGAAGAGGGGCCTTTTCGCGCTGTCAACAAGCACGTCGTCGGCGATGGACAGGTAGGTGAGCTCATAGGGGTCGATTGGCTCGGTAGAGACCTCATCAATCTCCTCGTCGTCGACGATTCGCGTGACGGTGAACGTTCGCGTGAAGTTGATCAGATCCTGACCGTTATAATTCATGTAGTTCGCGGAAAACTCCTGAAGGCCCGGCTTCCATCCAGTGTCGGAGGAGGAGTTCGTCACCCAAATGCGATTGAGCCGCCCAGTGTCCGTGTCGTATTCAACCCCGTAGAGAACCCAGACGTGTCGCCTATCGCCCAAAGCGACGATGAGGTCGCCCTTCGCGTTGATGAAGTCGGCGAACGCCTCCTCCACCTTGGCCTTTTCAGCATCGAGCCACCCGCGCTGGTAGATGAGGTAGCCCTTCCCCGATGTCCCCCACGGCACATAGAAGCGGTAGATCGCGGCGTTCGTCTCGCTCTGATAGATGAGATTCGGGTAGGTGATCGAGAGGGCGGGGACGGAATTTGTGAAAACGTATTCAAGTCCCTTCCACACGTAGTCGCCGTGGTCGCCGAAATAGGGGTTTTTGTCAAAGACGCGGTTCACCTCCTCGCTCGTCCCAATGGAAACGCCCGACAGGTCGTAGGTCGCGGCAAGGTTCTTCTGCCACCACGCGATCATGTCGGTCGCACACGCCGCCCAGCATCCGTTATACCACTGCGCCGTGTTCTGCCAACCGCCGTCGAGACTCACGCCCCTCGCCCAAACTTGAGTTGTCTCGCCCCTCGCGGCAAGCGCGGCGAAAGCGAGAAAGGCCGTTGCGAACAAAGTTTTCATGGCTATTGGACTTGCTCTTGCGTCACCGTCGCCTTGACGCGGTAGAAGCCGCTCGTCGAGAGTTTGGGGAAGTCAAGTTCCGTTGTGTCGCCTGTCGCCAAAGTCGAACTCTTGACCTTGAGACCGTCCAGCGTCTCACCGGCGAGAACGCTGTAGTAGAGGCCGGGCGTCGTCGCGAACGAGGCGGTCGCATCGGCAGCCCCAAGCTTCTGAAAGTCGAGCGTGGTCATGTTGTTGACTTGCTTCTGCGCGGTCTCTTTCGCGGTGGCCGTGAGTTCAGCCCCCACGGCGAACTTGCCATCGGCGAGTTCACGCCGCTTCGCCTCGAAAAGATCAGCATAACGTGACTTGAAGGAGTCAGGCAAGCCGTTGGGCGGCGAGACGAAACGCGGACGATCTTTCTCGAACGCCGCGATGAACGCATCGGCTTTCTCTTGCGTCTCGAAACTCGCCTCAACGCCGGGGCGGATGGGGTCGAACGAGGGCGTGTCGCCGCCGCCGCCAAGCGGCTTGAACGCCGGGTTGCCCTCGACATCAACAAGCACGTCGTCGGCAATGGACAGGTAGGTGAGCTCATAGGGGTCGATTGGCTCGGTATAGACCTCATCAATCTCCTCGTCGTCGACGATTCGCGTGACGGTGAACGTTCGCGT
>CAVKTW010000072.1:0-2014 GCA_963659085.1 Candidatus Methanomethylophilaceae archaeon
AAATTCTAAAAAATCGAGAACGAAGGTCAGACCTTGATTCTTGATTTTTTAGAATCGCGCATCCGGACAAGACCGCCCCCAAAAACTCTGCGCAACCCGCTGGACTTAGCGCCACGCTGGGAACGCTGACGCAGCGGTGTCGGGATGGCAGTCGATTCGTGGCCGAACCTACTCCACGGGCGTGAAGCGGACGACGAAGCCGCCGCCGGGGGCCATCTTGAAAACCAACTCCTCGCCCGCCCAGACGCGCCGCGTCTCGTGCACGACGCGCGTCGGAAACGCATCCGCGTCAGGCGCGTCGGCGAAAATCTCCGCCTCGAAAACGCCTTCCGTGAGGAAATCCGTTTTCAGCGCGAACGTCCGCGCCGTGGCGTTGGCGATGCCGGCCGCATACCACGCGCCGTCCTTCGCCCGACGCGCGAGCGCGATCATCGAGTTCGGATCGCCCCCAAGCCCCCGCGTCTCGTCCCAGACCGTCGGGATTCTCGCCATGAACGCGAAGGACTCCATGTTCCGCGCATACTTCGTGGGCGAGTCGCAGAGCATCTGCAAGGGAGCCTCGTAGATGACGAGAAGCGCCATCTGGTGCGCGCGCGTCCCCACGGAGCCGGGGTTCCTGTTGTCGCCCTTGTAGGCCGACAGGGGATAGTTGTCCATCGCGCCGGGCGTGTAGTCGAGGGGCCCCGCCGTCATGCGCAGGAACGCCGTGCGGACGTCGTTCTCCATCATGTCGGTCGCCCCGCGATTCCACTTCATCTGCTCAAGGCCGTGGACGCCCTCGTAGTTGACGACATTCGGGAACGCGCGGCTCAACCCCGTCGGGCGGTGGACGCCGTGGTAGTCGACGAGCATCCGCTCCTTCGCGCAGGCCTCGGCGAACGCCCAGAGAAACCGCTCGGCGAGCGCGTCGCCCCGGTCGATGAAATCGACCTTGAAGCCCTTCGCCCCCAGCGCGGCGAAGTGGCGGGCGACCTTCTCCTCCTGCCCCGCGACCTGCCCCCACGCCATCCACAGGATGACGCCCACGCCCTTCTCCTCGCCGTGGCGGATGACCGCCTCCACGTCGACGTTCGGGTTGAACGCCCAGATGTTCAGGTTCTCGCTCCACCCCTCGTCGAGGATGACATACTCGATTCGATTGGACGCGGCGAAGTCGATGAAACGCTTGTAGGTCGCGGTCGTGCAGCCCTTCTCGACGCCTTGGTGGTCGAAGTCGTTCCACCACTCCCAGGCGACCTTCCCCGGCTTCACCCACGAGAAGTCCGCCCCCGATTCCGGCGGACGCGCCAGCGCCGGGACGATGTCGGCCTCGCAGAGTTTCGACGGCTCGTCCGCGAGCGCGAAGACGCGCCACGGAAACGCGCGGGGCGACGAGGTGCGCGTGAGGAACGGTTCCTCCTCCGCGACGACGACCCAGCGGCCGGGGCGGTCGATGGGCGTTTTCAAGTCCCAGCCGCCCGCCGAATACGTGCGCTTCGGAAAGCGGGCGAACGAGGTCTCAAAAGCGTCAGCCCCCGCTTGCTTGCTGAAGTTGAGAATCGGGTAGTCGAAGACGTCCGACTCCAAGACGGCGAGGGTCTTCCCTTTCGTCTGCGCGAGGAGGGGCAAGTAGATGTTCGCGCCGTGAAGGTCTGAAAAGGAGGCTTCCTTTGAGCGGACTTCCTCGCAACCGATCTTCGATGTCGCGTAGTAGAAACACGCGGCCTTGGGGTCGAGGCGGAGGGAGGACGTTTCGCCGTTCACGACGATCTCGCCCGGCTTGGCGGAATAGAAGCGGTAGGCGACACCATCGTTCCGCGCCGCGAGTTCGACGCCGCTCTCGCCAAAGTCGACTTTTGCGAAAACGCCCGACACGTCGAGCGCGGCCTTCTTGTAGACGGGCGCGGGCGTTGTCCCCGTTTCGCGGCGCATCGTCGTGCGGGGCTCGACCGACCTCGCCGCATCCGACACGCGGCGTCCGTCGATCACAAGGTCAATCGCGCTGCGCGAAACGAGCTCGATGCCGTCGCGGAAC
>CAVKTW010000073.1:0-5428 GCA_963659085.1 Candidatus Methanomethylophilaceae archaeon
CGGGCGAAAAAGAGCCACACCCAACCGTCTGGCTTGCGCCAGACGCACAGAACAGGAGCGTTGCGCCGAAATCGGTTGCACGCTGACAAGGCAAGCACAGACGGGCGAAAAAGAGTCTCACGCCCACCATCAGGCTACGGCGAGACGATGTCGTCCAGGCGCTGATCGTGGGGTTCTGTCGGGAGGTCGGGGAGGATTTGAAACGCATAGGCGCAGCCGACGCGCCGCGCCGTGGGGTTCGCCTCGGCGAGCAGCCGGTCATACCACCCGCCGCCATAGCCCAGCCGCGCGCCCGCCCGCGAGAAGGCCAGCCCCGGCACAAGCCAAAGCGTGATCTCCGAGGGCGCGACGAACGCGCGCGAACGCGGCTCCAGCACGCCGAACGGCCCTTCGACGAGATCCGCCGCGTCCAGCGAGACGAGCGGCGCGAGCGAGTAATCCCGCCCGTTCCACGCCGGCGCGAAGACGCGACTCCCCCGCGCCAACAACGCGCGGATGAACGGCGACACATCGAGTTCGTCGCCCGTCGCGAGATAGACGGCGACGGCGCGGATGTCGCCCGCCACCGCCCGCAACCGCGCACACACGCGCCGCGAGGCCGCCGCCCGCTCCGCCGCCGTCAACAAAGCGCGGCGGCGTTTCATCTCCACGCGCAGAGCCTTCTTCTCCATCACAGCGTCGGCACGGCCGCGATCAACTGCCGCGTGTAGGCGCTCGTCGGCGCGGTGAACACCGCCTCCGGCCGCCCCGATTCGACGAACCGCCCCTTCTCCATCACGTGGATCACGTCGCAGACGTTCTTGACGACGGCGAGGTCGTGCGCGATGAGGAGAATCGACAAGCCCAAATCCCGCCGCAACGACCGCAACAAGTTCAAGATCCTCGCCTGCACCGAGACGTCGAGCGCGGACACCGGCTCGTCGGCGACCAGCACGTCCGGCGCGGACGCGAGCGCGCGCGCGATGGAGACGCGCTGGCACTGCCCGCCCGACATCTCGCGTGGATACTGGCTCAAGACGGCGGACGAGAGGCCGACGAGTTCCAACAGTTCCTCCGGGCTTTTCCGCGAACGGTGGAGGCGCGTGACCTCGGCGAGCGTCTGCCGCACGGTCATGCGCGGGTTGAGCGAGCCCACCGCGTCCTGAAAGACGAGCGCGGCGCGACCCTCCTGCCGCAACACGCCGCCGCTCGGCGCGACAAGCCCCATGAGCGCCTTGGCGACCGTCGACTTGCCGCTCCCCGACTCGCCGACGATGCCGACGATCTCGCCACGGCCGACGGCGAAGGACACGCCGTGGACGACGCGCCTCTGGCCGTAGTCCACGCACAGGTTCTCGACCTCGATGAGCGCCATGGCCTACTTGAGGAGTTTCGCGGCGCACGCGTTCAACGCCCGAAGGCGCGTCGCGGCCGACCGCGCGATGGTTTCGACCGTCCGGCTGTAGCGGCCGTAATCCAGACCCAAACACGTCCCCTCGTGCGTCTTCAAGGCGACTTGGCGGTCGGGGTCGAGCGAGGCGATGGCGGCGGGTTTGCCGTCGTAAAGCGCGGCGAACTCGTCGCGCACCGCGTGGTAGGCGTCGCGCCACGGAACGCCGGAAGCGACTTTCGTGAGCGCGACGTCCGTCGCGAACACGCCGGGCGTGAACGCGGCGCGGCACTTTGCCGCGTCGACTTTCAGCCCCTGCACGACCTTCGTCAGAATCCGCAGCGTCGCGCGCGTCGTCGCGACGGCGTTCATGTAGAGCCTCTTCGTGTCCTGCAAGTCGCGGTTGTAGCCGCCCGGCATCGCGTGGAGGAGCGACCACGCCGCCGTCTGCGCCCCGACGACCTGCGCCGTCTTGCCGCGCACGAGCTCCAGCACGTCGGGGTTGAACTTCTGCGGCATGATCGACGAGCCCGTGCAGTAGGCGCGCGGCAGCTTGAAGTAGCCGAACTCCGGCATCGAGAAGAGGATCAGATCCTCGGCGAAGCGCGAGAGGACGCTCATGAGCGCGGCGAGCGCGGAGATGAGGCTCGCCTCGCAGAAGCCGCGCGCCATCGACGCGGCGAAGCAGTTGTGGATCGTGTCGGCGAACCCCAAGAGGCGCGTCGTCCGCCCCCGGTCGAGCGGCAGGGGAACGCCGTAGCCCGCCGCCGAGCCGAGCGGGTTCAAGTCCGCGAGCGCGAACGCCGCCTCGAAGAGCGGATGCGTCTCCAAGACGAGCTCCGCGTGCCCCGTCGCCCACATCGCGACGGTCGAGGGCATCGCCGGCTGCAGGTGCGTCCGCCCGACGAGCGGCACGACGCCCGACTTCTTCCCGAACGCGCACAACGCCTGGACGAGCGCGGCGAGCTCCCCTTCCAACGACAGGATCTCGCTTTTCATGTGCAGGCGCACGTCGACGGCGACCTGGTCGTTGCGCGAGCGTCCCGTGTGGATCTTCTTGCCCAAGTCGCCGAGCTTCTCCGTCAGGGCGCGTTCGACGGCCATGTGGACGTCCTGATCCTCGACGCGGATCTCGAACGCGGGCGAGCGGACGATCTCGCCCAACGCGCGGCGGACCCGCGCCGCCTCCGCCTTGGTGAGGATGGGTTTCGCCAGCCCCGTCATCTCGGAGAGCATCGTCACGTGCGCGGCGGTGCCCACGCAGTCCCACTTGACGAGGGCCTTGTCGAGAACGGGGTCGTCGCCCACCGTGTAGGCGAGGATGTCGGGATCGACTTGATTGTCTGTGATGGTGTGTTTCATTCGGCTTTCTCCCACGCTTGTTTCAAAAGGTTTTCCGCGAGCGTCAACGTCGCCAAAAGGTCGTCGTCGTCCGCCTCGCCCGACGCGAACGCATCGAGAAAGACGACGAACGCCTGCGCGGCGACGCCCAGCTCCGCGCTCCGCCCGCCGCCGTAGAGCGCGACCTCGACGGCCTTCTGCCGCGCGAGCGGCGCGAGCCGGGCGTCCCGCGCCCGCTCCGCGACGGCCTCGCGGAAGGAGAGCGACCGCGCCCCGCCCCGGAACGGCTCGCTGAAAAAGGGCGGGCGCAGGTAGAGGCGCGAGGCGAACGTCGCGACGTCGCGGCGCGTCGCGACGCCAACCTCCAGCACCTTGCGCATCAAGGCGAGATGCTCCTCGTCCCACGTTTCGTCATCGACATCCGCGCCCTTGGCGGCGCGGTCCCCCCGGAGGAACGCCTCCACCCGCTCGCGGCTCAACCGCCGCCGCGCGTCGGGGTCGGCGTTGACATAGATCTCCCGCGCCTCCGCGTCGGAACACTCGCGGCCGCGCACGGCGCGGTAGAAGGCTTTGACAAGCTCCGTCCGAAACGCGGTCAAGTCCGCGAAGCCGGGGCTTGGCACGTGAATGCGCGTGACGACACGCGCGTCGTTCGTCGCGACTCGCGCTGTCACCGCCGTCACATTCGTGCGGACGTCGCCCAAAAAGATGATGATCGCGGGCGACTCGAAGGCGAGCGGGCGCATCTTCTCGCCACGGTAGAGACGCTCCAGCGTCGTCGCCGCGAAACTCGCGACGGGCCCCTGGAACTCGCGGCGCATATCCTCCGGGCAGTTCGCGAAGACGCGCACCATCCCGTCCGCCTGCGTGACGACGGGGGCGCGCATCCGCTCGACGATTTCCGCGCGCGTGAGCGCCAAAAGCAGCAGCGCGGCGATCACGGACTGTAGGTGACGCGGACGCGGTAGAACGCCTTGCCGTCAGGCCGCGACGGATCTTTGAGTTTCGTGCGCACGGTCGTCGCGCGTTCGGACACGACCACGCTCTCCGCGCCGTCGGGCAGCGACTCGAAGCGGATGAGCGAATAGGTGAGCCCGGGGATCGAGCGGACGCCCAAGACCGAACCGCTTTCGACGAGCGCGAACGGCGCGAGGGCGACCTCCGCGTCGTCGTCGATGGTCGCGAGTTCCGGCGTGACGGGAATCGTCTCCGCGTCGCCCGAAGAACCCTTCACCGCGACGGCGTTGGCCGCGTTGAGGACATACGCGCCCGACGCATCGAGGTCAAACGCGGCTGTGATGTCGTATGTCGTGCCGCTCGTCTCGTCCGTCCAAAAGACGCCCTGCGGCTCGGCGTAGTCGACGTAGGCGATGAACAAGCCGACATCGTCCGAGTCAAAGGCGTAGGTGCCCACCGCGTCCGTCGCGACGGGCGTGGAACTCTTGAGCGTCCCGCCCGCGACGGTCGCGCCCGACGTGTTCACCGTCGCGCCCGTGCCGTAGATGAGATACTTCTTGCGCACGGCGCGTCCCGTCAGCGACGAATCGCCCAACTCGATGGTCGCCGTTTTCAGCGTGTGCGTCCCCGAAAAGCCCTTCGCGTAGGTGACGGAGCCCTCGCCTTCGAGGTAGTAGTTGATCTGCGTCGCCGTCCGCTTACCTGCATACGCGACATTGAAGACAATCCCGCTTGGCGCGGCGACAAAGAAGTTGACGTTCGCATTGTAGTTGTCCTCACCAAAGGTGGAAATAGTCAACCGCGATGTCTCGTCTACGGCAATGAACATCTGAATGGTGTCGGTCTGGAATTTCCTAAGTTTTCCGACAGTGGCGCGAGAGCCGTTGAAGAGCCCCATCCGAAGCGTCCAGCCTTCAAGTTGATCACACGCGACATCGCCCGTGCCATCCAAAACAAAGGAATCGTAGACGGAGCCCCTCAACCCAGGCGCCAAAGAATTTGTATACGCCGGATAATTTGTGATGGCCGAGCCGTCCGGCAACGTGACGCGCTGCGCGGTCGTCCAGTTTTTGAGCGTCGCCCAGTTGCCGTCGTGCTCCCCTGTCGGGCGGTAGGCATACGTGAACGACTTCACCTCCGACGAGGCGGGAATCTTGTAGTCGAACGTGATGTCCTCCGTCGTCAGTTCTTCTCCATCCGGCACGAAATACGCCACTCCGTAGGAGGTGGTGGCTTGCTCCCAATAAAGAGTCCCCGGCACTTCCGTGCGCGATCCCTCATAATAGACTTTGACCGAATTGTAAACGCGGTATCGTTGGTCAGCGCCAACCGATTCGATTACCGTAACATTTGTCGTTCTAAAGAGTTCATTCGTTGTGTCGGCTTGTTGAGCCTTTTCAAGCGAGAGGAAAACTTCAATCTGAGAGCCGTCGTCATAGAACCAGATCCGCCGATCCCCCAAAATGCCAGGCTCTGACAGTTGCAAGGTGCCCGATTTGGCGTGAATGTCGCCGGCTTGCCGCGTTTGCTTGAAATCAAACATAACCGCTCCGTCCCCTGTCAGATTAAGCTTTGGATACATAGCATAGCTCGTGCCGTATCCGGGAATCCAAAGCGACGACATCGTGAGCGTCGTGCCCGCGTTCGGCTTGAGGGTGCAGTCCCCCTTCATCGTAATTCCCTTGGAAAGCGAGATCGTGGCATCAGCGGTCGAAACAATGGTCGCGCCATTCCAGACGGTGTTCGGCGAGGCGTTCAGGA
>CAVKTW010000074.1:0-3887 GCA_963659085.1 Candidatus Methanomethylophilaceae archaeon
GCGCGCGCTGGAGTTTCGCGCCCTGACCGAGGATGATCGGGAAGCCCGTCCCCGTGAGTTTGACGCCGCGCGGGAAATCGAAAATCCCCAACTTCTCGCCAATTTCAATGTGCGTCGGGATCTTGAAGGACGGGTCTTTCCACTCGCCGACTTTGCGGACAACGACGTTCGCCGTCGAGTCCAGCCCCGTCGGAATTTCCGGCGCGGGGATGTTGGGAATCATGAGCAGGGTCTCGCGGAGGTCGTGGTCGACTTGGGCGAGTTCGCGGTCGATCTCGGCGATGCGATCCCCGACCTTCCTCATCTCCTCCTTCGCGGCGGCGATGTCGCCGCCTGCCGAAGCGATCTTGCCAATGTCCTTCGAGGCGGCGTTGCGCTTGGCCTTCAGGGCCTCCGTCTCGCCGACGAGCGCGCGCCGCTTCGCGTCGAGATCCCGTGCCTTTTCAAGCGTCTCCCGCGCGACGCCGCGCCTCGCCAAGGCGTCCGCCGTCTCGTCGAACGCATCACGCAATTTCCGAATGTCTATCATAGTTTTCTCCTGATTGTTCAAGCCATGCGCCGCGCGCTCGCCATGGAGAGCGTGACGGCGACGAAAACGAGGATCGAGCCCGCCACGAGAAGCGGCGGGAAAAACTCCGTCCAGCGGTCAAACGTGTCGGACTCGATGGCCGTCGTCTCAAGCGAGGAAATCTCGTCCATGGCCTTTTCAAGCGCGGCCTTGTCGTTGACCGCGAAATACCGGGCCCCCGTCGTCTCGGCGATGGACTTCAGCTGCTTCTCGTCGAAATTCGTGTCGGCGTATTGGATGGTCGTCTGCCCGAAGATGGTGCGCCCGAAGAACGGCGTCTGGCGCGACGACGTGCCCACGCCGATGACATAGACCTTCACCCCCATCGCCCGCGCGGCCTGGGCGGCCGCCTCCGGCTCGACCGCCCCCGTGTTCGACACGCCGTCGGAGAGGAGGACGACGACCTTCGATTTCATGTCGACGTCCTTCAGACGCGCGAGAGCCATCGCGAGGCCGTCGCCGACGGCCGTCATCTGCTCCTCGCCGGAGATCGCCCGCCCCTGCGCGTCGAACGCGATGGCGGGGACCTCGACGCCCGTCAAGACGTGGAGGAGCGTGTCGTGGTCGGCCGTCAACGGCGCGCGCGTCGCCGCGTAGCCGCCGAACGTGACGAGGCCGATCAAGTCGTCGGGACGCTGCTCGATGAATTGCGCGAAGCGTTTCTTGACGATGGCGAGTCGCGTCGTCTCCTTCGAGAACGTCTCGCCCTTGGGCGTGAGGTCGAGCGCCTCCATGGAGCCGGAGACGTCCACGACCATGACAATCGCGATCGCGTCGACGGTGCGCGAGCCACGCGCGAGCGGCTGGCGCGGACGCGCGAGCGCGAGGACGAGCAGCGACAGCCCCGCGAGGAGGATGAACGGCGAGAGGGCGGCGACGCGCGCGCGCCACCCCGCCGCCGCGCGCGGCAGGCGGCTCACGGCCGAAAACCGAATCCCGCCCTTGCGGCCCCGGCGGAAAAGGCGCCAGGCCACGACGAGAAGCGGCAGGAGAGCCAAAAAGGCGGACGGATAGGCGAATGACATAAGAGAAGATTATACCATTTTTGGCGCGGCGCGTTTTTCGCGTTGTTCGACGGCGAACGCCCGCGCCTTCTTGTAGAGGCGGTCGAGTTCGGGGAGGCACTTCTTCTCGCCGCGCCAAAAAGGAAGCGGCCCCAAGCGTCTCAAAAGCGGTGTGTCAATTTTCATCGAAGAGTTCCTTCCCGGAAAAGCCGCGCAGCTCCAAGAGCGTGAGCGGGCGACGCGCGACCTCCTCGCCGAGGAGGAGCAGGACGGCGCAGACGTGCTTGCAGGGGTTCGCGTAGTCGGGACACGAGCAGGCGCTCGTCATGTCGTAGACGCGCGTGCCGTGGACATCGGGAAGCCGCCCGCCCGGAAAGAGACGCGCGTCCGCGCCGCGAAAGATCGACTCGACCTCCAGCGGCAAGTCGTCGACGAGCAGACGCGCAAGGAGGATCGGCTCTTCTCGGAGTTGCGCCACGATCTCGCGGTGGGCGTCTTTCGCCGTCGGGCGGAACGCGAGATCGACCTCATACGGCTCCGGGCGCGAGCCTTGCACGCGGGCGCGGACACGAGGCCCTTCGATCTCCAAGTGGACGACCTGACCCGACTGCGCGTAGTTCCGCCCGCGCCCCAACCGCCCTTTCAGCCCCATGCCCTCGATCCACGCGCGCCACCGTTTCGCCCACCAACTCGTCGGCAGCCCCGTGCGCGACTCCTGACTGCGGATGCCGGCGGCGAAAAAGGGAACGCGGACGGGAAACTTCTTCTTGCTCATGCGAGTTTCACCGCCCTCCAAAACGCCCGGCCGTCCGCGAGCAAATCGCGGAGCGTCATCTTCCGGCGCAGAATCTCGTCGATGCGCTCCTCGACCGTTCCCTCGTTGACGAGCAGGTGGACGAAGACGTCGCGGCTCTGCCCCAGGCGGTGGGCGCGATCCGTCGCCTGATCCTCGACGGCGGGGTTCCACCAGCGGTCGTAGTGGATGACGTGCGTCGCCTCCGTCAGGTTGAGGCCGAAGCCGCCGGCCTTCAGCGAGAGGACGAACGCCGTTCCGCGACGGCGCGCGCGCGTCTTAAACGAGGCGATTTCCGCGTCACGCGCCTCGGGCGAGAGCTCGCCGTGGAGGAACGGCACACGCGCCCCGAAATGGGACGAGAGCCCACGGCAGAGGACGCGCCCGACTTTCGCATACTGCGTGAAGACGAGCGCGGACTCGCCCGCGTCGAAGATGGACTGGAGGAGGTCGACGAGGCGCAGGAACTTCCCCGACGAGAAGAGAGCCGCCTCGCCCATTTCCTGAAACCCGTCGCAGACGAGCTTCAAGTCCGTCAACAGCGCGAGCGCGTCGCCGGGCGTGTGCGCGGCGTGGTCGAAGAGGCTCAACGCCGACTCATACGCCTCGCGCTGGGCGGGGCTCAAGACGCACCATTCGCGCTTCTCGTGCTTCTCGCCGAGTTCGGCGGCGATGTCGGGCGCCGTTTTGAGGCGGCGGAGGATGAACGGCTCCAAGGCGCGTTTGAGGCGTTTGCCCGCCGAGGCGTCGGGGTTCTCCATCAGGGGGCGGACGAACCGCGCCTTGAACGAGGGGAGGTCGCCGAGGAACTGCGGATTGAGGAAGTCCTCCAGCGACCAAATGTCGAGAAGCGAGTTCTCGATGGGCGTGCCCGTCAGGGCGACGCGCTTCGGGGGCGAGAGGGCCTTGACGGCTTGCGCGACGCGCGTCTGCGGGTTCTTGATCGCCTGCGCCTCGTCGAGGACAAGGGCCTCCCACGGCCGCGCCGCGAAGAGCGCGTGGTCGCGCACCAAGACGGCGTAGCTCGTCAAGACGACATCGACCGCGCGCGTTCCCGCCCGGAATTCGCTCATCGAGAGACGCGCCGCGCCTTGGTGGATGTAGACGGCGAGCGAGGGCGCGAACGCGGCCAATTCGTGGCGCCAGTTCGTCAAGAGCGAGAGGGGGGCGACGATGAGGACGGGATCTTTCGCCTCGGACGAGTCGGCCTTGTTCGCCGCGATCCAGGCGATGGTCTGGACGGTCTTGCCCAAGCCCATGTCGTCCGCGAGGAGCGCGCCGAAATGGTGGCGCGTCATGAAGGAGAGCCAGCGGAAGCCCTCCTGTTGGTAGTTCTTGAGCGTGCCGCGAAACGTGTTCGGCAGGGCGGTTTTCTCGCGGACGCCGCGCTGGCGCAAGTCGTTGAGAAGCCCCCGCACACTGCCGTGCGCGTTCATCTCCTCGATCTCCAGCGAGCCGATGCGCCCGATCCCCATCAGGAAAGAGAGCGGGATTGTCTTTTGGGGAATCCCCTTCTCCAAAG
>CAVKTW010000075.1:0-11108 GCA_963659085.1 Candidatus Methanomethylophilaceae archaeon
CATACTGGCAATGGAGCATCCGGGCGAACAAGTCGGCGAGCGACAGGTTTTCCTGATCTGCGTAGCCTTTTGCCGCATCAATCAAGCAACTCGGAAGTGAGAGTGTCTCCATCGGCATGAATTCGTTCCTTTCTAATCGGCATTATACCATATTCCGCCGCGACGGCGCAACCGAGCGAAACCGCGTCTGCGTTAAAACGCCCCTTTTGCTCACGCCAAGAAGCGGCTTGATGCCTCGCGGAGGGCGCGGAGGGCTTTCTCCAAACTCGCGTAATACCCGTCGCGTGCGCCTGGCCCTACGCGGTTGGAGACCGCCTTCAGCGCGAAGCAGGACACACCACGGCGCGAGCAGACGTGCGCGATGGCCGCGCCCTCCATGTCGCACACGCCGATTCCAAGGCGGCGGAAGAGAGGAAGATCGTGCTCTTCCGAGGACATCCTGTCGCCACTCCCCAACGTCTTCGCCGGATAAAGCCCCCGCGTCTGAAGCGGGAAATACGGCGTCGTCCGCTCGTTGTGGACGCCCACCTCCGTCCCGTTCACCTCCGAAAGGTCGAAATCGTATTCGACGGCGCGGTCGATCTCAAAGACATCGCCCACGCGCATCTCCTCCTCCACGCCGCCCGCGACACCGAGGTTGAAAACCTCCCCCGCGCCGTCGCACACGGCCTCTTGCGCACAGGCCGCCGCGTTGACCTTGCCCACGCCGGAGACGTAAAGGCGGTCGTCCGCACGCAAACACTCGCGGACGGCGGCGGCCTCGCTTTCCATGGCGACGATGACCGCCCTCACAACCCCAGCCTCCCGACGGCCGCAAGGAACAAGGCGCGGGCTTTGGCGACGTCAAATGTCGGATACCGCCCATGGTCGTAGAGAACACGCCCGGCGACAATCGTTTGCACGACATCGCCCGCCTGCATGGAAAACGCCACGCGGGCGGGAAGGTCGCGCGTCGGCAACAGGTGCGGGGCCGTCACGTCAACAACGCACAAGTCCGCCCGCGCCCCGACCTCAATCTTGTTCGTGTCCGTCGCCATTTCGATGACGTCCCACGCGGAGAGGACGGTCGGGTCGCACGCGCATCCTCGGTGGATGAGCGCGGCGAGGTGCATCTCCTCAAAGAGGTTGAGGTTGTCGTTCGAGGCGCAACCGTCCGTGCCGAGCGCCACGCGGACGCCGAGATCGCGGGCGCGGCGGATTCGCGCGAAGCCGCTGCCGAGTTTCATGTTGCTCGTCGGGTTGTGGACGAGCGTGACGCCCTTCTCGGCCATAAGCCTGAAATCGTCATCGGTGCACCACACGGCGTGCGCCGCGTAGCCGCCGTGGTCGAGAAGCCCCGTCCCCGCGAGATACGCGAGCGGCGTCTGACCGTGCCGCGCCAGGCACGCCTCGTGTTCCGCGCGCGTCTCGGAGAGGTGGAAATGAACCTTGCGGTGGAGTTCGCCGTTGTTCGCCGCCGCCAGTTCGCGGCAGAACGCCTCATCGGTGAGATACTCGGAATGGATCGAGAGGTAGGCGTCGGGATGGGCCCGCGCGAACGCGACGCACTCGTCGAGCCGCCCCGGCACGCCCGAGAGCCCCACGCGGCACGAGTGACCCTGAAAGCCCGTCTCGGCAAACGCCCGCTCCAGCTCCTCCGGAAAGTCATACATGTCGACAACCGAGGTCGTGCCGGCGGCGAGCATTTCGACGATGCCCCAGAGATTCCCCGCGTAGACATCCGCCGGGGTGAGCCGCGCCTCGATGGGGAAGATCGCCTCGTGAAGCCAGCGGTCGAGCGGCAGCGCGTCCCCGACGCCGCGCAAAAGCGTCATCGCCGTGTGGCCGTGCGCGTTCACAAGCCCCGGCATCGTCAGCGTCGTCGGGTTGAGCGACTCGTCGAAGGCGATTTCCGCGATGCGGTCGCCCTCAAGGACGAGCGAGCCTTTGCGCACCGTGCGGTCGGGGAGGAGCAGATAGGTGTTCTCGATTTTCATCTCATTAATATTTTAACACAGAGGAGCAGAGGAGCACGGACGCTTTGGATTTTTTCGTAGCCTCTCGACGGCAGCGGGCGACAACTCGGTCGATTGTTTTAGGCGCGGTCACGGGGAGGACGTGTTCGTTCCCCTCGACCCACGTCACGCGGGCTTGCGGGAAAACCGTTTTCAGAAACTCAACATTCTCCGGCCGCACGATGCCGTCGCGCCGCGACTGGACGATCTCGACGGGCCGTTTGGGGGCATCCGCCCGACGCGCGAAGTCCACGAGCCGCGCGCGCAGATCCGTCGTGCGCAAGAAGTCAAGCCCGCGCCGAAGCGACTTTTCCTCGTAGACGGGCGAGGGGTCGTCCGCGAAGAGAAGTTCCGTCCCGAGCCTCAACGCCTCCAACCGCCGAGCGCTCAACCCGCGCCAGCCCGTCGCCTTGTCCTCCATCATGCGCGGCGTCGCCGAGACGAGCACGAGACCCGCCACGCGGTCGGGGTGGTTGAGGAAAAGTTCGAGCGCGGCCGCGCCTCCCATCGAGAAGCCGACGAACAGGAAAGACCCTTCGATGTCGCGCAGGACTTTCTCCGGCACGCCGTCGAGTTCCTCGATGTAGGAGAACGTCCAGTCGCGCGCGAAGGAGGTGAGTTCCCACGCCTCCGCGCCCGCCGCCCAACCGTTGAAGACAAGCGTTGTCATTGGGCAAGTCGCTCGATCTCGTCGAGGATCGCCGAGGCGACGCGACGCTTGCTCATGAGGGGGAACGCCCGGCGCGAACCGTCGGGGAAGACGAACGTGACGCGGTTCGTCGCGACACCGAAGCCAGACCCCGGCTCGGTGACATCGTTGGCGACGATGAAGGAGAGGTGTTTGCGGCGGCACTTCGCCAAGGCGGAGTCCAGCACGTCGTCCGTCTCGGCCGCGAAGCCCACCTTGCGGCAACCGCGCACCGCTTTGAGAATGTCGGGGTTGCGCACGAGTTTCAACGCGGTCGGCATCGAAGATTTCTTCAGTTTCCGCGCCGAACACAGGCGGGGCCTAAAGTCGGCGACGGCGGCCGTTGCGACAAACACGTCGGCCGCCTTCGTCGCGTCAAGCGCGGCCGCGCACATCTCGCGTGCCGAAACGACGTCAAGGCGCGTCACGCGGGGCGGCGTCTTCAGGGTCACGGGCCCTGCGATGAGCGTGACCTCGTGTCCGCGCCGCGCCGCCGCCTCCGCGATGGCGAAGCCCATGCGCCCCGTCGAGGGGTTGCTCAAAAAGCGCACGGGGTCGAGGTGCTCGCGTGTGGGCCCGGCGGTGATGACGATTTTCATCTTATTTATTTTAACACAGAGGAACAGAGGAACAGAGAAGAGGTCTGTGTTAGAATACCGATTGCCGTTTCTTGAAAAGATAGATTTTGTTCTCCGTGCCATTCGCAAGGCGGGTGATATTCGCCCGGTGCTTCCAAATGACGAAGAGCGCAATCAAGGTGACGAGGACGCACTGCGGCAAATCGTGGTAGCCCGATGTCCCCAAGCAGGGAATCCAGACGACAACGGCGAGGAAGACCGCCGCCGAGCAACTGCCGAGCGAGATGTAGTGCGAGGAGGCGAAGACAACGGCGAAGAGCGCGAACGCGACGCCGACAAGGCCGGGGACGAGCCCCAAGAGCATCCCGAACGCGGTCGCGACGCCTTTGCCGCCCTTGAAGCCCATGTAGGGCGTGAGCATATGCCCGACAACGCAGGCGACGCCCACCCAAAGCGCGGGGCCGCCCAGCTGCTTCGCGAGCAGAACAGGCAGAAGCCCCTTGAGGACATCGAGAAGGAAGGCGAGAAGCCCCCACGTTTTTCCGACGGTGCGAAAAACGTTCGTCGCGCCGATGTTCTTCGAGCCGACCGTCCGCACGTCCACGCCGCGCAAGCGGCCGATCAGGTAGCCGAAGGGAATGCCGCCGACGAGATAGGCGGCGAGAAGCCAAAGAGCCGTGTGGAGGATGTTCATGTCCGTTCCTTTCCTTTTTGAGCCGAACCGTGGTCGCGGCCGATGAATTCACAGGGAGCCTGGCGCGAGAGAAGCCCTTGCAGAAACCGAAAGCCGTAAGTGAGGTGCGAGAGAAAGACGCCGAGCGCGGCGAGAAGCCACGCGACGGGATTCAGGGAAAAAGTCGTCGCCACGAGGAGCGTCGCGTAGAGCGCGGTCGGGAGGAAGAGGAACGCGCCCCAGATGTTTGACCACACGACGGACGCGCCCGTGGGGCGGAGGCAGAGGAAAACGAGCGGCCACGCGAGCAGATAAAGGACAAAGAACGTCGGCACGAAGTAGCTCAGCCGCAGCGAGTTCGACGGAAAGCGTTTGCAGAAGTAGCCCCGATGGAAGCCGTAGCGTCCCAACTGGCGGAGGTGCGGCAGAAAGAGCGGCCGGCGGTGGTGCGAGACAATCACCCACGGGTCGTAGACGATGCGCTTGAAGTCGTCGAGGATGTCCTTGCAGAGAAGCGTGTCCTCCCCCGGCCAGAAGTCCGTGCGGTAGCCGCCGAGGCGGCGAAGGAGCGCGGTGCGGACGAAGAGGTTGCAACTCGGAAAATCCTCGACGTCGCGGCGAACCCCGCCGGCGCGGTAGCGGTAGCGATACGCGCCCGAAACGAGGGGGTTTTCGTAGACGCGCCCGCCGAGGCGCGAGAGGAACGAGTCCCCCGCCGGCGTGACGCCCGGCCCTCCGACGGCGCCGATGGACGCTTCGCCGAAGTAGCGCACGGCCTGCTCCAGCCAGTCGCGGCGCGGGTAGGCGTCGTCGTCGATGAACGCGACGACCTCCCCCGTCGCCCGCGCGATGCCGAGGTTGCGCTTCTCGGCGGGACGCACACGCCCCGTCGGCAAGACGCGGAGATGTTCAAGCCCCGCCCCGTCCTCGGCGATGGACTCGTCCTCCGCGTCGGGAAGGACGATGACCTCGAATGCTCGATACGTCTGCTCGTGGAGGGCGTTCAGGCACTCGCGGAGCATCCACCCCCCTTTCGGGCAGGCGATGACGACCGAGACGAACACGTCGTGGTCGAGCGGCTTGGGCACGAGACACCGCTCGTAGTAGCCGAGGACGCGCGCGCGGTAGAAGATGGCAAGCGTGTCGGTGGCGATGGCGCGGAAAACCCCACGGTCAATGTGGTTGCCTTGCGCGAAGCCCGCCGGCGGCTGCACCTCGACCTCCGCGATCTTCGCGCCACGTGTCGCCGCGATGGTCAAGAGTTCCAAATCGAACGCGGCGGATTTCGCGAGCGCGCGTTTGAGCGCGTAGTCCAGCACCTCGCGGCGGTAGAGCCGCGCCCCCGTCTGGGTGTCGGAGATGGGGAGCGCGAGGAAGAGGCGGACGAAAAAGAAGTAGAGGCGGTTGAGGGCCAGGCGACTCCGCTTCGTGCCAATGACGATGTCCGCCTTCGTTTCGTTGAGACGCGCGAGGAAGTCGTCGAGCCTCCCTTCCAACGCGGGGATGTCGCCGTCGATCACATAGACGAGCGGCTTCTCCGACGACGCGAGCGCGGCGGTGAGCGCCTTGACCGAGGCGCCGCACCCCCGCACGATCTCAACGTGACTCCTCTCGAACGTCACGACGCGCTCCTGCCGCGCCACGCGCGGACGACGAGGACAAGCCCCACGGCCATCAAGGCGAAGGAGATCGTCTGCCCAATCGAGAACGAGAGGATTTGCGCCCGCTCGTCGCCGCGCAGAAACTCCAGCGCGAAGCGGATCACGCCATAGCCGACGAGATACGCGCCCGTCATCAGCCCTCGGTGGCGCTGAAGACCCGCAGTGCGCAGGACGAGGAGCAGCGCGAAGAGCGCGAGCAACGCGACCGCCTCGAAGAGTTGCGTCGGCAGGACGCTCACCATCGCCCCGTGGTGCGCGAAGTAGCTGGGGCTTCCCTTCGGGAAGGTGACGGCGCACCACGCGGTGGAGTCGCGCCCGTAGCAGCAGCCGTAGAAGAAGCACCCCAGGCGGCCGCAGGCGTGGCCAAGCGGGATGACGGCGGCGAGGAGGTCGGCCATCGCGAGGACGCTCTCGCGGCGGCGGACGCACCAAATGACGAAGACGGCGGCGGCGAGGAGAAGCCCGCCGTAGAACATGAGCCCGCCTTGGTCGACGCGGATGATCCGCTCCGGGTGCGCGGCGAACTCCGTCTGCCAATGCTCGATCACATACGCCACCCGCGAGCCGACCACGCCGGAGACCATCAGCGAGACGACCAGGGACGAGAGGTCGCGCCGGCCGCTGAAGCGTTCCAAGAGTTTCCAACAGAGGAGAAAACCGACGGCCATGCACGCGCCGTAGGTCTTCAGGTGGAGGAAGCCAATGTCGATGAGATCCGGGTGCATCGCGGCCGATTAATGGATATTGCCCCGCGAGGGGTGGCTCTTCGCCTTGGGCTTTTCGAGTTTCAGGAACGTCGCGAACCGTTCGATGGCCTCGGCGGGAACTTCGTCGCCCGTCGTGTCGGGCATCTCGCGCCAGTCGGGGGCCTCGGCGTGCGTGTGGTGGAACTTGGTCTTCGGCTGGACGAGTTCGCGCAACCGCGCCTTGAAGTCGTCAAGACCTTCCCGCGTCAGGCACGAGACGGGAATCGGCTCAACGCCCGTCTTCTCGACGAACGTCCGCAAGTTCTCCGCCGCCTCCGCCGCGTCCATCTTGTTGGCGACAACGAGCGTCGGCCGCTCGGCGAGTTCGATGGAATACTCGTCGATCTCCCGCTTGAGGACGGCGTAGTCGTCCCACGGCGTCCTGTTGTCCGTGCCCGCCATGTCGAGGATGTAGACGAGGATCTTCGCGCGCTCCAAGTGCTTGAGGAACGCGAGCCCCAGCCCCACGCCCTTCGCCGCGCCCTCGATGATGCCGGGGACGTCCGCCAAGGCGACGCGGGCGAAGTCGTCGTAGAGGATCGTTCCGACCATCGGGTTGATCGTCGTGAACGGGTAGTTCGCGATCTTCGGCGTCGCCGAGGAGAGCGCGGCCAAGAGCGACGACTTGCCGGCGTTCGGGAAGCCGAGAAGCCCCGCGTCGGCGATGGTCTTCAGTTCGAGCCGCAGGCGGCGCTCCTCGCACGGCCCGCCCGGCGTGTGCTCCGTCGGGGCCTGGTTGACGGCGCTCTTGAAGTGGACGTTCCCGTAGCCGCCCGCGCCGCCCTTCGCGACGACGGCCTTCTGCCCGGGCGCGGCGAGGTCGGCGAGCAGCTCGCCCGTCTCGGCGTCGTAGATCTCCGTCCCGAGCGGCACGGGGATGACGAGATCCTTGCCGCGCTTGCCGAACATCCGCTGCGGCTTGCCGTTCTCGCCGTCCTGCGCGTAGCACTTCGGGTCGTAGTAGAGCGCGAGCAGGGAGCTGACGTGCTCGGACGTCTTGAAGACGACGTCGCCGCCGCGCCCGCCGTCGCCGCCGTCGGGCCCGCCGAACTCGACGAGCGCCTCGCGGCGCATCGACATCGCGCCGTCGCCGCCCTTGCCCGAGCGAACCCGGACCTCAACCTGGTCAATGAACGTCTTGGCTTTCATACGCCTCCATGCGGGATCCGCTTCCACACGCGGGTGGGGCGGATCAGGGTGTAAAGGACGGACGCCGAGAGAATCAGCGAGAACAGCGGAAAGGTGAGGATCGAGGCGATGCGCGGGCGGCGTTTCTGCGGCGAGAGGGCGACGGACGCCCACGCCGTGAACCAGCCCATGACGAAGACGAAGAGGAAGATGCCGAAGAAGATCCGCCAGCCCGCCGTCGCGAGCCCGCCCCACGCGAGACGCACGGCGAGCGCGGCGACGTTGAACAGGACGATGAAGGCGACGGACATCCCGGTGAGGATCGCGAAGAAGCTGTCGAAGAGCCGCAGCGAGGGCGTCTTCAGGAAGGCGCGAATCCACGCGAGGAAGTAGAAGCGGACGACTTGCCAGCCCCCCGTCGCCCAGCGGCGCAACTGCCGCCACATGGAGAGGAACGTGACGGGCTGCTCGTCGGCGTAGTCGGCCTCCGGGACGTAGGCGACGCGCGCGCCGTTGATGTTCGCCTGGACGGTGAACTCGACGTCCTCGACGAGGGTGCGCGTCCGCCAGAGGTGGTTGTGGAGCGCGGAGGGGAGGAACGCGAAGCCCGTGCCCGTCAACTTGCCCGACAGCCCCAAATTCGTCCGCACACGGTTCGAGAGCTCGTTCATCATGTCCCAGTAGACCGTGTACCACCCGGAGATCACGTTCGCGGCGGCGTTCGAGGAGTGGCGGCGACCCGTGACGACGCACTCGCCGTCCTGAAGCGCGTCGTTCATCGCCTCCAGCCAAACCTCGGAGACGATGTTGTCCGCGTCGAAGACGGCGATCGCGTCGTAGCCGCCGCGCGCGACGAGTTTCTCGATGCCCCACGAGAGGACGTCGCCCTTGCCCGAGCTGGGCGTCGCCTTCTCCCAGACGGTCGCCCCCGCCTCGCGGGCCCGCGCCGCCGTCGCGTCCGCGCAGTTGTCGGCAAGGACGATCACCTCGCGCTTGTCGGCGGGATACTTCGAGCGCAGGAGGCTTCGGACGGGCAGGCGGATGACCGTCTCCTCGTCGCGGGCGCAGATGAGCGCGACGAATTTGAGTTTCGCCATCGCCTTGGGGTGGCGGACGGCGGGCTTGATCAGCCCGACGAGGACGACGAGCGTCGACCAGAGGAAGACGACGCTCAAGCCGAGGCAGAGGAAGTCGAAGACCATCGAGACCGTCGCGTCAGTCATCGCGCCACCTCCGATGCGCCCAGAGATACTGCTCCGGATACGCCTTGATCGCCGCGCCGAGGCGGTCGTTGAGAAGCTGCGTGACTGTCTCGACGTCGTCCGCCGCCGAGAAGGACAACGCCTCGCCGCCGACGAGGCGATACTCGTAGGGCGCGAGGCGCACGAACGAGCCGACGACGACTTTCGCGCCCGTGCGGATGGCGAGACGCGCGGCGGACGTGACCGTCCGCGCCGGGCGTCCGAGGAAGGAGACGAGGAGGCCGCCGCCCGCGTGCTGGTCGACGAGAAGCGTCATCGCGGCCGCCTCGCGCTTCCACTGGTGCAAAATCTCGCGTGTGAAGCCCCTGTTCTTGTCCACGAGCGTGACGGGCCCGCGGAAGTGGTGGCGCGACATCCACCGCGCCAAGAGGCGGTTGTTCATGACGCGCGCGACGGCGATCATCGGACGCGCGAACGAGAGGATGTTCGTCGCCGCCTCCCACACGCCGTGGTGGGCGCTCACGAGGAGGATTGGCTCGTCCGTCTTTTCCAAAAGGAGTTCCACCGTCTCGCGCGGGACGCCCTCGACGTTCAGGTGCTCGCGGAAGTTCTCGCGGGTGACGACCTTCGGCACGCACAACGCCTCGAAGATGTGGCCGAGGAAGTGGCACCACGCCCGCTTCGCGAGTTTCGCCGCCTCGCGCCGCGTCGGCGCGACGCCGCACCTGAGGATGTTCTCGGTGGAGATGCGCCGGCGTTTCGGGAAAAGCGGCCACGCGGCGGCGGCGACGGCGCAACCGAACGAGTAGGCGTGCTTTTGGAGAAACGTCATGTCAATCGCGCTCGACGGGCAGGTTCCAGTCTTCGAGTTTCGAAGCCATCCAGTCGAACGTCGCCGCGTGCATCTCCTTCGCGCGGGCGCACGGAATCGCCGGCCCGCACGCGACGCGGATGTCGAAGGCGGTGTCCACGGGGCCGAAGTCCTTGAACGCCTTGGCGAAGAGCCCGCGCGCGCGCGTCGGCTGGCAGCGCGTGTCGACGACGAGCGGGACAATCGGCACGCGGGCGCGTTCGGCGAGTTTCGCGCCGATGGAGGAGAAGCGGTGGCGCGAGAGGACGTCCGAGCGCGTCCCCTGCGGGAAGATGAGGAAGCTCGCCCCGCCGTCGATCTTCTCCTGGCCCGTGCGGAGGATGTTGACGAGATCCTCGCGCGGCGAGACGCGGCTGATGGGCACCATCCCCATGTTGGCGGCGGCCTTCTCCAAAAAGGGCAAGTGCGCGAGCGACGCCTTGGCGACGTAGTTGAACGGCCCGAACGTGAGGAGCGTGGGCGGCAACAGGACGGTCTCCGTCATCGACATGTGGTTGCAGAGGTAGACGACGGGGCCCTGCACCGCCGCGCGGTTCTCGAACCCCTCGATCACGACGCGGATGCCGAGACGCTCCGCCGCCGTCACCGTCGAGAAGCAGAGGTTCGCCCAGCGGCGGATCGAGAGCAAACCCAGCGGCTGGAGGACGGCGCACCACGGGAAGACGCGCGTGACGCCCCACGTGTAGCGGAGCGTCGTCCACGCGCCAATCCCGGCGCGGCGCGACGCGCGGTGGTCGTCCGCCGTCGCGTAGCCGCCCGTCTCGCGCAGGGCGTTTTGGAACTCGTCAAGCGTCGTCGTCTTCATCGCCGGGGCCTCCTGTCAGATCCGCCTTGCGGCGGCGGTGCGAACGACTCCGCGTGGCGCGAGGTGACGAGCACCGCGCGCGGGTAGCCGCGCGCGCGCAACGCGGCGATCAACTGCCGCGCGGGCTTGAGGTCGCGCACCGACGGGTCGAGGTAAATGTGGATGACGCGCGTCCGGGGGATGTCGCGGTCGTCGAGCGCGTCGAGGACGTCCGGGATGGTGACGAGCCGGTCGCCCATCTTGAGGCCGAGCGGCGAGAGCGCGAGCGAGGGGTTCTCCGCGTCCAAAACGAGCGGCGGCTGCGAGACACAGCCGACGGCGAGGAGAGCGAACGCGAGAAGGAGGCGGTTCATTTGAAATGCCGCACGCGCGGCGACCAGCCACGCGCCTCCTCGGGCGTCATCGCGGCGAAGGCCATGACGATGAGCCTGTCGCCGACATGGCCTTGGTGCGCCGCCGCGCCGTTGAGGCAGCAGACGTGGCTGCCGCGCGCGCCCGCGATGGCGTAGGTCTCGAACCTGTTGCCGTTCTCGACATCCGCGCAGAGGATCTTCTCGTAGGGCAGAATCCCCACCGCCTCCATGTCGTCGGGGTCGAGGGAGAGAGACCCCTCGTAGTCAAGGCACGCTTCCGTGATGCGGATGCGGTGCAGTTTGGATTTAAGAACGTTGACTGTCATGGCACGTCGCCTACTTCCCCAACGTCGACTCGATCATCCCCTGCGTGACGACGACGTTCTTCATCTTCGCGTTGCCGGGGGCC
>CAVKTW010000076.1:0-5618 GCA_963659085.1 Candidatus Methanomethylophilaceae archaeon
GCGCACAACAGCCAATCAACCGTCTACGGTTGCCATGTCGCGAAATCGACGTTGAAGAAGGGGTCTCGGCACACGTTCACCCTGTCTTGGGACGAGAAGTCGATGCCGACAAAAAAGACCTTCACGCTGAAGCCTGGTGGCGGGGCGGCTCTGTTGGCGGCCTTGAAAGAGGCCTCGGAGAAATGCGAGATTGACGCGCAAGTGGACTTCGCGCCCGAAGTCATGGTGGCCGAGGCGGCGCGAGTCGCCAAGGCTCTCGCGCTCATCGACTCGCGGCGCGTGAAGATCAACGGACGCACGGCGGGACAACTTTTCTTCAAAGCCTTCCTCCCGGACGCGCGGTGGCGGCAACGCGAAAACCGTCTCGTCCAGCCCTTCGAGCTCACGCTCGGCGAAACGAACAAACTTCTTTTCATTGAAAGCGACTGGACTGTCGAGGGGCTCGACCCCAAACTGACGCCCATGCCACTCTCGTTCGACGAGGCGAAGAAACACCGCGACACCGACACGTGTTTCATTTACGCGAAGCCTTCGACACCGCTTGCGACTCTTTACAAGGCCATGGATGCGTTGAAGGACTCTTCGATCAAAACATGGTATGTCTTTCAGGAAGAACAGCCGTAGTTTACATAACATAGATTATGCGCAAAGGAGGACGAGATGGAATCTGAGAATGCCGTGCGTGTTTTTGGTGACGGGTCTGATGATTTTCCCGTTCTGAAAGCGTTTCAGCAGTATATTGACGCGGAGCAAAACAAGGCGCGCAAGCGCATGGTGACGCTGTCCGTTTTCTTCGGCGTTTTGATGGCGCTCGTCGTCACGCTTTTCCTGTTCCTCCTCTCACAGGTGAGCGCGCGAAACGAGGTGTTGAACGACAAACTCTTGGACTACATGATGCGCAAGGACGACGACCGCCGCGCCGCGTCCGTCGTCGTCCAGCCGTCGGCGGACAACGCGACCGTCCAAAGCCTCTCCGCCAAGTTGGAGACGATGCAAAAGGCCCTTGAGGAGTCGCGGAAGGAAAACGCGGCATTGGATCAGGCTCGCCGCGAGAAACTCGAACAGGAGCGTCGCGACCTGGAGCGAAAGAAATTCGACGAGGAACTGGAATTGGAGCGGCTCAAGTTCAAGAGCGAAGTCGAGAAACTCAAGACGGAACTTGAGAAGTCGCGTGTCGCGTCCGAACTTGAGAGCGAGAAGAAACGCCAGCAGGAATTGGAGGCGTATCGGCGCAAGCACTACCCGGAGTATTACAAGGCGAAGGCCTCAACCCCTGTGAAAGCGGCAACGGCCGTCCAGCCAACCGAAACTGAGGAGGAGATCGATGCCCTTCTCGACAACTTGAGTCTGGAGCCCATCCAATACTTTGACGAGCCGTCCTCGCCGTCTGCCGCGACACCGTCCGCCGCGACCCCCGCCTACGACATCCCCGTCGAGGTGAAAGGCACGCGCCGGAAATGGCGCATCCCGACGACTTAACGGGAAACTGGCGAGCGACGACCAAGTTCCAACGCCCGTTCGGCGTTGGCGAATGTCGCGTCCGCGAAGGAGTCGGCGGAGAGTCCGCGTTCCTTGGCGAGAGCCTCGCACGTGTGGCGGATGAAGGCCGGCTCGTTCACCTTCCCCCGCATCGGCACGGGCGCGAGAAACGGCGCGTCCGTCTCGATGAGGATGCGGTCGAGCGGCACGAAACGCGCCGCCTCGCGGACGTTCTCGGCGGCCTTGAACGTGACGATGCCCGAAAAGGAGATGAAGAACCCAAGGTCGAGAAACGCCCGCGCCTCCTCGACGCGCCCCGTGAAGCAGTGGATGATCCCCTTCGAGGGGATTTCCTTCAAAAGCCCAAGCGTGTCGTCGAACGCTTCCCGCGTGTGGACGACGACGGGGAGATTGCGGACGCGAGCCGCGTCGAGCTGCGCGGCGAAAAGGCGCATCTGCCGCTCGCGCGTGGGCGGCGCGAAATAATGGTAGTCCAGCCCGATCTCGCCGATGGCGGCGGGAGCGAGCGCGTCAACCTGTTGAGAAAAATCCGCGAGCGCGGTCTCCACGCTGTCGGCGGGCGGATCGTCCTGCCCGACATCCACGCCGTCCATGTCGTAGCCGAACGCCGTCACGACGGCGGGCGTTCCCGTTTGGAGCGACGCGGCCACCCGCGCCCCCTCGTTCATCGCCCGCCCCCCGCCGACGGCGTTGAGTTTCTCGACGCCGGCCGCGGCGGCGCGCGCCAAGATCGCGCGGATGGCGTCGGGGTCTGTCGAGTCGAAATGGCAATGTGTGTCAAAGAGTTTCATGTGCCGCGCCTTGATGGACAGTCTTTCGCAATCGGGCAACCGTCGCACTGCGGGCGGAGCGGCTTGCAGCGCGTCTGCCCGAACGAGACGAGGTGCGAGTTCCACGTCTTCCAATACTTCTCAGGCAGAAGCGCGCGCAACGCCATTTCCGTCTCGAACGGCGTTTTCGTTTTCACAAGTCCCAAGCGGTTGGAAATGCGGTGGACGTGGACATCGACACAGATGGCCGGCTTGTCGAACCCGACGGCGACCGTCAGGTTGGCCGTCTTGCGGCCGACACCGGGAAGTCCGCACAACTCCTCGACCGTCTGCGGAAGAACACCGCCAAACTTCTCCTGGAGGACGCGGGGAAGTTCCTTCAAGTGACGCGCTTTCTCGCGGTAGAAGCCGACGGGATAGATCAAGCGTTCGATCCTCTCCCGCGAAAGACTCTCCAAGTCGCGCACCGAGAAGCAATCCCCCTTCTTCGTCGCGAACAGCCGCCGCACGGCCTGCGCCGTGCACGCGTCCTTCGTCCGCGCGGAGAGGATCGTGCCGACGAGGACGCAAAAGGGATCGTGCGTCTGCGCCTCGATGAGCTCGATGATGGGCGACGGGTTTGCCGTGAACGCCGCCTTGAGCGCACGGTCGATCCGCGCGATTTTCGCCTTGTCAAAACTCATCGCGTGACCTCGCGCTTGACGCGGCTTCCGATGGAGCAGAGGATGTCGTAGGGATGCGTCCCCTTGAGCCGCCCCCAGTCGTCGGGCGTGATCGTCTCGCGGCCGCTTTTTCCGAGGCAGACGACCTCATCGCCCGCCTCGACGCTCCCGACGTCCGAGACGTCGACGGTCGTGTAGTCCATGGAAATGCGCCCCACGATGGGACAGCGAACCCCCTTGATGAGGACGAAACCGCGATTCGTGAGAGCCAAGGGGATACCGTCGGCGTAGCCGGCTGAAATGGTCGCGATTTTAGACGGGCGGTTCAAGCACCACGTCCGTCCGTAGCCGAGCGTCGTCCCCGCCGGGAGTCGCCGCACTTGCGCGACGACCGTCCGCATCGTGAGGACAGGCTCGACATGGAGGGCCTTGCGCCCTTCCGGGTCGAAGCTGCCGTGGAGGTTGATGCCCGTGCGCACGAGCGTGAAGGGTCGCCGGCACGTCGCCGGGAAGTTGTTGATGGCGTCGGACGCGGCCATGTGGACGAACGGAAAGCGGAAGCCCTCGCGCGCGCACGCGGCGAGAACAGCCGTGAACCGTTTCACTTGATGCGCGGTGAAGGGATCGCGCGGATCGTAGGCCATGGGGCAATGCGAGAAAATCCCCTCGCAGTCAAGGGCGGGCATTGTTTTGAGATCCCGAATCGTCGAGAGGACATTGGGCAGATCCTCCTCACGCGACGCCAAAATCCCAAGCCGCCCCATGCCGGTGTCGAGCTTGATGTGGACACGCGCCCTTTTCCGCACGCGCGTCGCCGCCGCCGAAATGAGCCTCGCCGAGGCGAGATCGACGACGGGCAGAACGACGTCCTTGCGCACCATCTCCGCGATTTCGTCCGGCAGGATCGACGAGAGGATTTGGACGTTCGGTGCGCCCTTCTTGACGAGCTCCAACGCCTCGAACGGCTCGGCGACGCCGAAATGACGGCAGCCCGCCTCCATCAAGGCCTCCGCATACGCGCCGACGGAAAGGCCGTAGGCGTTCGCTTTGAGGACGGCGAGGACATCGAGCGGACGGACGCGCGTGGCAATCCGCCGGTAGTTGCGCACGAGGGCCTTCAAGTCGATCTCGACGACGACGCGGTGTTTCATGGCCGTGGAACGGAAAAGGTTCGCCCGCACATGTGGCACGTCACGTCCACGCGGTCGGGGAGGGACGCGCGTTCGTCCGGCGAGAGCGCGGCCAGCGTCGCCTGAGCGCGTTCCGGCGAACAGCGGCACGCGAAGAAAAGAGGCGTCGTCTGGCGGAGTTCCGCGCCGCGAAGATTGAGTTTCGCCAGAATCGTCCGAGGCGACGCGGCGAGGGAGAGGCTTTGCGGAATCGAAACGACCGTCTCGTCCGGCGCGTCGGGAAGCGCCTCGACCATCAGCCCCCGCGCGAGGAGGACATCGCCCTCCTCCGAAACGGACGCCTCCACGGCGAGGGCGGCGCGTCGCTGGAGCGAGGTCGTCAGATAGTCGTTGAGTGTCGAGGCGACACCCTGCGAGAGGATCTTCCCCGGAACGGAGCGCGTCACCTGGAGGGTCGTCTCCCCCAGAATCTGACGGTCGCTCCGCGAGCCACCCGCGTCAAGGTCGTCGAGGATTTTCTTGTCCGTGTAGCCGCGCAAGGCGCCGTTTTGGGAGCACTCGACATGGAGGCCGCCCACAGGGCCCGTGCCTCTCACTTGCAAGATAAGCGTCTCGTCCTCTTGGCTCAGGTCGCTGCCCAAAAGCGCGGCGGCGGCCAGTCCCTTCGAGAGGACGAACGCGGCGGACGGCCCGCACAAGTGGGCGCGGGCGAGCGCGCGGGCGGGCGTCGTGACATCCACGAAAACAACCGCCACGCGCGCGCGTTCGTCATACCACGCCTCGCGGCACGCGTCCATCAGGAGAACTTGACGGGCGCGATGTGCCAGATGTCACGCGCATACTCCAGGACGGCGCGATCCGACGAGAACCGCCCCGACCGCGCGATGTTGACGAGGGACATCTTGTTCCACGTCGTCGCGTCGCGGTAGGTCGCGTCCACGAGATCCTGCGCCCGGCAGTAGTCCTCCAGGTCGGCGAGGAGCATGTAGTAGTCGTTGTAGTCGAGGAGGTTGCGCACGATGGGATCGAACAGGCCCGGCTCCAGCAGCGAGAAGACGTTGGAGCGGATCATGTCGATGGCCGTCTTGATCTCCGGGTTCTTGTTGTAGTAGTCCCGCGAGACATACGACGGACGCAGACGCGCCACGTCCTCCGTGCGGAGGCCGAAGAGGAACATGTTCTCGTCGCCGACCTCCTCGTTGATCTCGACGTTCGCGCCGTCGTAGGTGCCGAGCGTCAACGCGCCGTTCATCATGAACTTCATGTTGCCCGTCCCGGAGGCCTCCATGCCGGCGAGCGAGATCTGCTCGGAGACTTCGCTCGCGGGCATGATCTTCTCGGCGAGCGAGACGCGGTAGTCCGGGAGGAACGCGACCGACAGCTTCCCGCGCGTCTTCGCGTTCGTGTTGACGACCGAGGCGATGCCGTGGATGAGGCGGATGATGAGCTTCGCGATGTAGTAGCCCGGCGCCGCCTTCGCCGCGAAGATGAACTGGCGCGGCACGGGGTCGAACTTGGGATCGTTCAGGAGGCGGTTGTAGAAGATGACGATGTAG
>CAVKTW010000077.1:0-2877 GCA_963659085.1 Candidatus Methanomethylophilaceae archaeon
CCCGTATTGTCTCAAATATCACGGGTTTCAATTCACGCGCCCGCGAGGGGCGCGACGGTGGGTATTATAGCATATTGATGAGAGGGCATGGGAGAGACGTTTTTCGCGAACCTCCCGCGACAACCGGCGGGGCAGGCCCGTGCGCGGCCTTCAAGTTCGGGAAATCGTATAAAAACCATCGGATTTCAAAGAGCAATCTTCTTCCGCGAACCGACTCGGCAAAATATGTGAGCATCACGTTCGCGGAAGCGCGAATCCGCCCGCCTACAGAATCAGCGGCTCCTCGACATCGACCGTCGGCTTCGCACCGTAATGCTCGATGCGCCGCCTGTAGTCGCTGCCGAGATAGTAGTAGCGCAAACTGTCGCTGTCCGCGTCGCAGATCGCTTCCAACGACGCTTTGAGCGACGCCCATTGCGCAGGCTCGACATTGCACTCGAAGACCGAGTTCTGCACACGGATACCATAGTTGAGGCAGTTCTTCGCGATGCGCCGCAAACGCCGCCGCCCGGAAGCGCTGACGGTCGAGACATCATAGCTGACCAAAACCATCATGTGCCGAGCCCCTTTCCGCCGCCTTTCACTTGACCAAGAACGGCGGATAGGCGTCGAGGTCGCCGCGCAAATGCCGCGCCAGGAGCTGCGCCTGCACGAACGGCAACAACCCCGCCGCCACGCGCTCGCCGAGGAAGGGATGCATGACCTCGTCCTTTTTCCTGTTCTGCCACTCGACGAGAACGGCCTTCCGAATCGACTCCGACATCTCGACCGCCCCCGACTCCGTGAGGCGGAAGTCCCTCTTCCTGACTTGTCCGCGATTGACGAGGGAAAGCGCGACGCGATCCGCGAAGAAGGCGCGGAACTCCTCCATCAGGTCAAGAGCCAGACTCGCCCGGCCCGGACGCAGCGCGTGGAGGAAGCCGACCTGCGCGTCCAACCCCACGCTTTTCGCCGCGCCGACGCAGTCGTGCGCCAGCAGGACGTAAAGGAACGAGAGGAGCGCGTTCATCGGATCGCGCGGCGGACGGCGGTTGCGGTTCTCAATCTGGAAGTCGTCCTGTTGGCTGACCACAAGCGAATTGAAGGCCGCGAAATAACAAGAGGCGGCCTCGCCCTCCAACCCGCGAACCTCGTCAACCTCATGCGCGTTCTTCAGCCTCTGAACGACGTTCGCCAACCGCGTCACGGCCGCCGCGCACCGTTCGTCGCCGCCGTGGTCGCGCAACCGCCGCTGAAGAACCGTCCGCGCGTTCAGCACCTTGCCCACGACCATGTTCCGCGCAATGGCCGCGCATCGCACGGGGTCGCGCATCGCCTCCACCTGCGCCACGCGCAGAAGGACGTTCCCCGTCTTGCCTCCCTCGACGCGGGCGAGGGGACGCCCGTTCTCCGTGAGGAAACTCACATGAACGCCGCGCTCGGCGCAAAGGCCGAGCAGAAAGGGACTCACCAAGACATTGCCGAAGCAGACGAGCCCCTGCAAGGTGTGAATGGGCAACCGCATGATGGGCTTTTGCTCGCGTTCCGCGACAAGCGTCTCGCCCTCGCGATGGAGGTAGACCCCTTGTGAGGAGACATAGAGCGTGTTGAGGAGTTTTCTCATGTGAGAACCTCCTCCACCTGCTTCGCCAGCCACGTCTCGGCGGAAAGACCCTGTTTTCGCGGCTGGCAGTCATCCTGAAGCGAGCAGGAGCCGCACCACGCGCCGACCTCCGCCGGTGGCACATTTCCCGTCGCGAACAACTCGTGCACGCCCCGCGCCGTCTCCTCCGTCAGCGTCCGCAACGAGGCGTCGAAGTCCACGTCCAATCGATGCCGCGTTTTGCCGTAGAAGAGCGCACCGCAGGGGACGGCGACGCCGAGCATTTCCTCAAGGCACATCGCCTGTGCGCAAAGTTGGACTTCGTCCGCCTGTCTGCCGTTGGGCTTGCCATGCTTGTATTCGACCGGGAACGGGATCCATTTCCCGCTCCTGCCGGCCAACTTCGCGCCGTCGGGGTCGTCGTCGCCGACACGATGGAACTCCACCATGTCGGCGACGCCCGCGACACCGAGTTTACGCGAGACAAGGCGGAGCGTGGCCGCGACGCAGATGTCGCGCCGCGACTCGTGGATGCGCGAATCCACGCGGTCGTGCATCGCGCGTCCCTCCGCCGTCAACCGATTCTCCGTCCAGACGCCGTCTATGTGGATGAGCGCACACTGCCGGCGGCAAAACACGAAGTGTTGCAACGCGGAGAGGGGAATCAACTCGGTGTCGGCGAACATCATCATTCAACCCCAAGGAAGTCATTATTCATGGCATTCGCGACATCCAACCCTCCCGCCATATATCCAAGAAAGGCGTTGTAGTCAAGCGTCCATGAATAAAGTCCCGGCAAAGATGTATATTCGCGAATGGCATATTGAGCAAGTTTCTTTCCGCTCTTTCGAATGCTCACGCTCTTCAACTGAATCTCCCGCCAATCCATCGCGCCTCCGCACTTGATGCGGCTGTCAAGGTCGGAGTCGACGACAACCGGAATCGTTTCGCCCTGAATGACCCAGAACTTCTCCTCTACTGTTTTGAATTCAGAACTGTTTTCCGTTGTTTGCAAAGCCTCAACATCCTGCTGAGATTCGCGAAGTTCTTTCTTGACGACCTCTGTGCACTTTGACAAATCAATACGATCAAGGCTCTCAAAGATTCGACTGGATGTGTCATAGGCGGGATTTTTCGTCAGAAACTTCTCATCCACTCTAAGTTTTACCGTCCAGACATCCGCGTCAGCAAACTCTGCGTTGCGATTGACGCGCCCGGCAAGTTGAAGAAGCGAAAGCAACGATGCCGATTCTCGCACACCCGTTCGAAAAGAGAAGTCAACGCCCGCTTCAACA
>CAVKTW010000078.1:0-2849 GCA_963659085.1 Candidatus Methanomethylophilaceae archaeon
GAGGAAGTATTCCTGCTCCGCGCCGAGCGTGACGGAGACGTGCGCCTTCTTCTGGCCGAACTTCGCCATGAGCCGCTCCACGGCGCGGGAAAGCGCCTGCACGGAGCGGAGGAGCGGCGTCTTCATGTCGAGCGTGTCGCCACGGAACGAGCAGAACGCCGTCGGCACGCACAGAGTCGCCCCGTTCTCGTGCCGCTTGATGAAGGCGGGCGACGTCGGGTCCCACGCCGTGTAGCCACGCGCCTCGAACGTCGAGCGCAGGCCGCCGGAGGGGAACGAGCTCGCGTCGGCCTCGCCGCCGATCAAGTTCTTGCCGGAGAACTCGTAGACGGCCTTCGCCGGCCCGGCGGGCGAGAGGAACGCGTCGTGCTTCTCGGCCGTGCCGCCGGTGAGCGGCTGGAACCAGTGCGTGAAGTGCGTCGCGCCCTGGTCGAGCGCCCAGTCGCGCATCCCCCGCGCCACCTCGTCGGCAATCGACGGGTCGAGCGGCTTCAAGTCGCGCATCGTCGCGATCAGCTTCGCGGCGACGTCCTTGCGCAGATACCGGCGGATGGCGGCCTCCGAAAAGACGTCCACGCCATACTCGCCGACTTTTTTCTCATCCGTCCTCATGTCTTGCGCCTTTCCATGCGCCCCTTCGAGAGGGCGGCGCCCCCCAACAGGAACGCGAGCCCCGGAATCAGGAAGACGGCGAACCTCTCGGCCGCGCGCGTCGCCTCCTCGTTCTGCTCCTGCGCCGCCACCTGCCTCAGGAAGCGGCGGTAGATGCTCCCCAACGTCGTCTCGGCCGTCCCGGAGGTCGCCAAGGGGACGTAGCGTCCGTTGGAGGCCTCGGCAATCGCCTTCAAGGGGGCTTCCTCCAACTTGACCGTGACACGCGAGCCCTTGAACGAGACATCCTTTGACCCATTCTCGTCGGGGATGGGCGAGGCGACGGACGGGTTGCCGATGCCGACCGTGAAGACAGGAATGCCGCGCTTCTTGGCGAGGGCGGCCCCCTGAAGCGCGTCGCCGCGCAAGTCGCCGCCGTCGGAAATGAGGATGATCGCGTTGTAGTCGTCGGCGACGGGATCGAGCGCGGCGAGCGCGGCGCGGAGGGCGGCGCCCAAGTCCGTCTCGCCGCGCGGGGCGGAGTCGGGCGAGAGACGCTCCAAGGCACTGCGCAGAAAGCCGCGATCCGTCGTCAGGGGGCAGACGACGACGCCCGCGCGGCGGAAGGCGACGAGGGCGCAGCGGTCGGGCCCCAGCGAGTCGATGAGGTCGGCGACGTCGGCCTTCGCCCGCTCCAAACGGTTGGGGCGGACATCCTCGGCGAGCATGGAGCGCGACACGTCGAGGGCGATCGCCACGTTGCGCCGCCGCTCGATGACGCGCTCCGTCGAACGCCCCCACTGCGGACGCGCCGCCGCGACGAGGACGAGGAAAAGTCCCGTCAGGATGAGGAACGCCTGAAGGCCCCACGTGCGCGACCGCGCGGGCATGAGGCGCGCGCGAAGCGAGGGGGCGACGAACCGCGCGAGCCGCTTCTCGCGCCGCGCGTGGAGGAACGCCCAAAACAACCCCGCGAACGGGACGAGGAGCGCGAGGACAAGGAACGACTCGTGGGCGAAGCGCATGGATGTCTACCGCGTTTCGCCATCCTGCCCCGTGATGCCCGTGATGAACGCGCGTTTCATGGGAAACTCACTCGTGGTTGAAGAGGTCGTTGATCGACTCGTCCAGGTGCGTCCGGCGGATGGCCTCGCCGATCAGGGGCGCGACGGAGAGCTGCGTGAGCTTGAACGGCAGGCTCGCCGGGTCGAAGCCCTCGCGCAGGGGGATGGAGTCGGTGACGACGAGCTCGTCGAGCTGCGCCTCGTGCATGAGCCGCTCCATGCCCTTCTCGGTGAGCGGGAAGTGCGAGACGAAGGCGTGGACGCTCCGCGCCCCGTTGTCGCGGCACATCTTGGCGGCCGCCGAGAGCGTGCCGCCCGTCGCGGTCATGTCGTCGATCATGATGACGTCGTGGCCCGAGACGTCGCCGACGACGGAGAACGCGTCCACCGTGTCGCCGCCCGTGCGCTGCTTGGCGACGATGGCGAGGCCGCACTTCAGCTTGCGGCTGTAGCCGTAGGCCGTCTTCGCCCCGCCCGTGTCGGGCGCGACGACGATGGGGTTGCCCCAGTGCTGTTCGCGGATGTATTCGAGGATGATGGGCTCCGCCTTGAGGTGGTCGAGGGGGATGTCGAAGAAGCCCTGGATCTGGTTGGCGTGGAGGTCGAGCGTCATGACGCGGTCGGCCCCGGCGGCCTCGATGAGGTTCGCGACGAGACGCGCCGTGATCGGCACGCGGGGCTGGTCTTTGCGGTCTTGGCGGGCGTAGCCGTAGTAGGGGAGGACGGCGGTGATGCGCGCGGCCGACCCGCGCCGGAGCGCGTCCATGATGACGAACAGCTCCATGTAGGCCTCGTTCGGGTTGGGCGAGCCCGACTGGATGACGAAGACATCGCGGCCGCGCACGCTGTCGATGACCTGGCAGAACGTCTCGCCGTCGGGGAAGTGGCGGATGTCGATCTTGTCGAGGGGTTTCCCAAGATACGCGGCGACCTTCTCGGCGAGCGGCAGGTTCGCCGTCCCCGAGAAAACCATGAAGTCCTGATTGTGTTCCATGAAATGAATCCTTTTGGAGTATTATCCTAAAAATCGACCTTGAAGTCAATGGTGGGTCAACGCCAGCAAGGGCGGGCTTAGGGCGGAGGGGCCAAGTTCAAGCACCGCGGCGATAGTGCCGCTCGCGACTGTGTGTTGGCAGCATGTGCTTGCCTGTCGGCATAACAGCCGAGTGCGGCGCAACGCTCTTGTCCTGTGCG
>CAVKTW010000079.1:0-7604 GCA_963659085.1 Candidatus Methanomethylophilaceae archaeon
TCCACGAGGTCATGGGGCGCAACTGCGGCTGGCTCACCTACAAGACGGCGCAGTGCTACCGCAAGATGCTCCGCTCGATGAACTCGCGCGGGCTCTTCCTCGATGCGTTCAACCTGACGCAGGCGCGGCAGGACGTCCACGCGGTCTACGTGCCCGAGGCGAAGATCGATTTCGAGGAGGAGGCCAAGCGTCTCCTGAAGATCATGGACACGGTCGATTCCGTCAACATCTTCGTCTCGGAGGGCGCGGGCGTCAAGGACATCATCGCCGAGATGAGCCGGCGCGGCGAGGAGGTGCCGGTCGATGCGTTCGGCCACCCCCGCCTCGACAAGGTGAACGTCGGCCAGTATGTCGGCAAGCGTTTTGGCGAACTCCTCCGCGCCGAGAAGGTGCAGGTCTTCAAGTCGGGCTACTTCGCGCGCGCGGCCGCCCCGAACAAGAAGGATCTGCGCCTCATCGAGCAGTGTGCGCGGCAGGCGGTCAAGAGCGCGCTCGCGGGCGAGTCGGGCGTCGTCGGCCCTGACGAGAACGCCGGCGCCGAAATCCGCGCCTGCGAGTTCCCGCGCATCAAGGGCGGCAAGCCGTTCAACGTCCGCAAGGGCTCGTTCCGCAAGATGCTCACCGAGATCGGCCAGCCCCTGCCGCGCAAGAACCGCACCGTCAAATAGGAGGACGCGATGACGGGAATCGAGCGTCTGCACGAGATCATGACCCGCCTCCGCGACAAGGAGACGGGCTGCCCTTGGGATCGCGAGCAGACGCTCGACTCGCTCAAGCCCTGCGTCTTGGAGGAGACGTATGAGCTCCTCGCGGCGATGGACGCGCCCGACGACAAGGATCACCACGTCGAGGAGTTGGGCGACGTCCTCCTGCAAGTCATGTTCCAGTGCGTGATGGCCGAGGAGGAGGGGCGTTTCTCGTTCGACGAGGTGGCCCACGCCGTCTCCGACAAACTCGTCCGCCGCCACCCGCACGTCTTCGGCGACGTCGTGGCGAAGGACCCCGCCGCCGTCCTCAAGAACTGGGAGCGCATCAAGCAGCAGGAACACGCCAAGGAAGCGCGGCACTCCGCCCTTGACGGCGTGCCGAAGACGTTGCCCGCGCTCTTGAAGGCGCGGCGGACGATGGAGAAGGCCAAGCGCATCGGCTACGAGGAGCCGTTGCCGCCCGTCGAGATCGAGGGCGACGCGGGCGACTTCCTCCTGCGCGTCGTCAAGTCCATCGCGGAGAAGGGCGTGGATGCCGAGGCGGCCCTTGAGAAGGCCGTTCAAGGATTTTCAGATCGTTTCCGGGCGTTCGAGCGGGCTGGAAAATGAAGAAGCCTCCGAGGATCGCGACGTTCACGGACGGGGAGCTTCGCTTCCTCACGGACGCCTCCTCGTCTCGCGAGGCCGTTTTGGCGCTCCCCCTCTCCCGCCTCCTCGTGCGCGTCGTCCGCGTCCCCGTCGCGGAAGATCCCGTCGCGTTCGCCACGCCCATCCTGCAATCGATGTCCCCGTTCCCCGACGAGCCGCTCGCCGTCTCGTGCGAGGTCATGCGCGAGACGGGCGACTTCCGCCTCGTCCTCGCGGCGGCGTTGCCCGAGGGTTCGGCGGACGACATCGCCGAGGCGCTCGACGCGGCCTCGCTCCAGGTCGTCAAGGTGGACATCCTCCCCGTCGGGGCGTTGCGCGCGCTCTGGTCGGAGATCCTGCCGCCCCCCGGCGCGTCGCGGCGGACGCTCCTCACGCTGCGCGTCGGCGCGGAGACGTCGCTGATCGTCTTGGACGGCGACGAGGTGCTGTCCTTCCGCGCCCTGCCGCCGTCGGCCGACGCGAAACGCGAGCGGCTTCTCTCGCTCCTTGAGGCCGAGGACGTGAACGGCCCCTGCGGCGAGACGGTCGAGGTGGAGCGGGAGGTCGCGCTCGACGACGCGCTCGCGGGCATCCGCGAACGCGCCGAAGGCGAGGACTCGCTGAACGCGCTGCCCGAAAGCTGGCGGGCCCTCCTTGACGAGACGCGCGCGAAGCGGAAGCTCCACCGCGCCCTGGCCGTCGCGGGCGGCGTCTGGCTTCTCGCCGTCGCGACGCTCTTCGGCGTTCCCCTCGTCCACGGCTTCATGACCGACCATCTCAAAAAAGTCTCGCGCCAGCATCAGGCGGCCTACCGGGCGGTCTCCGACAAGAAGGCGAAGACAATGCTCGTGCGCAAGTATTCCGACCGCCTCCACGGCGCGTTGGAGATCATGAAGGCCGTCTCCGACCGGCTGGAGGGCGGCATCACGCTTTCCGGCTGGGAGTTCGCCCGCCACGAGGGGTTGCGCGTGAAGGGCGAGTCGACCGAGAAGAGCGCGATCTACAAGTTCAAGGATCGCCTCGCCGAGATGGCCGACGAGGGCGGGGAGACTGTTTTCGCCGAGGTGAAGCTCGGCTCCATCCATTCGCAGAAGGACGGCACGCAGCGTTTCGACCTTGAGTGCCGGTATGAGAAAGATGAATGAGGCGGGGCTCAAAGAGAAGATTCTTCTGTCCATCGGCGGGATGATCGTCCTCTACGCCGTCGCCGTCGCGGCTTGGTTCCTCTACTTCGAGGACGCCTGGCGCGCGGCCGCCCGGAAGCACGACCGCGAGCGGGCGCGCGTCGAGCGCGAGATCGCCCTGATCGGCGAGCGGGAGGCGTGGGACCGCGCCTACGAGTCCGAGAAGGCGGCGATGCCCGTCTTCGAGGGCGGCAAGGCGACGGACACGGTCTATTTGGAGCGCATCGAGAACCTGGCGCGTGAGAACCGCGTGCTCATCACGCAGATCGACGCGGGCGAGGAGATTCAGGCGGACGACGTGCTGGAGCTGCCCATCGAGGTGCGGAGTTTCGAGTCGTCGCTGGAGGCGCTCGTCACGTTCATGTATTCGCTGGAGTCGACGACGAACGGGATGTTCGACGTCAAGACGCTGTCGCTCCAGCCGAACAAGTCCAAGCCCGGCTACCTGCGGGGCTCGTTCTCTCTGACGAGCGCGTATATGCGCGAGAATTGAAAGGAGGATTCCGATGTTTGGAAAAACCGTTTTCACGTTGTGCGTGTTCGCCGCGTTCGCCGCGTCCGCGCAAGGCCTTCTCTCGCGCCGCCCCACGGGGGGGACGAACCTTCCCCCGACGGCCGCGCCCGGCGCGGCGAAGGTCGACCCCGGCGAGCGGAGCATCGAGTTCAACGGCGCGTCGCTCGACATCGTGCTGATGGTCTACGGGAACCTCGTGGACAAGACGGTTCTGAAGGATCCCGCCGCGCCCGCCGTCACGATCACGCTCCAGCCGCGCAAGGGGCAGGATCTCTCGGACGAGGACAAGATCCTCGCCATCGAGACGGTGCTGGAGATGAACGGCGTCCACTTGGAGCCCTACGGCGAGAAGTTCGTCCGCGCCCTCTCGCGCAGCGCGGTGCGTAAGGACGGCATTCCGCTCATCATGGATCCCGAGGCCGAGCTGGGGGAGACCTCGAAGGTCGTCTCGATGATGCTCTCCTTCGAGCACATCGCCCTCGACGAGGCGCAGAAGGCGTTGGAGGGGCTGAAGAGCGACAAGGGCGTCCTCAACGTCTTCGAGCGCACGGGGACGATCCTCGTGACCGACACGGAGATGAACATCAACCGCATGCGCGAGATCGCCAAGCGGATCGACGTGCCCACGCCCGTCACGGAGAACGTCTTCGTCCGCCAGATCAAGCACGCGGCCGCCTCGGACATCAAGACGGCGTTGGAGGCGATTGTCCAGGAGAGCCAGAAGGAGCTTGAGAAGCAGGGCAAGCAGGCGAACACGGTGCAGACGCCCGTCCAGCCGGCGTTCCGCGACCCGCGCCGGGGGCTTCTGCGCAACAACCAGGCGCAGAACCAGAAGACCGAGACGTCGAACGCCTCGCTCGTCACCTCCGTCTCGGACGCGGATCGCGGCATGATCCGGGGCAAGGTGCTGATTCTCTCCGACGAGCGGTCGAACAAGCTCATCATCGTGACGGCGAAGCCGAACATGGACTTCTTCGACAAGGTCATCGAGCAGCTCGACATCGAGACGACGCCCGACATCGCGGTGAAGGTCTACCGTTTGAAGTATGCCGACGCGGAGGACGTCGCGGACATGATCAACGACTTGATCGGCAACGCCTCCTCGTCGAAGACGACGGGCAAGGGGAACCAGAACGCGAACGCGAAGCAGGGCGCGACGACCGCGAAGACGACGGCGACGACGCAGAAGGCCTCCGTCAACCAGCGTTCGGGCGAGGCGAAGACGGGCGAGCTCTCGAAGGACAACACGACGGTGCTCGCCGACAAGCGCATCAACGGCATCGTCGTCATGACGAACAAGGAACTCGTCCCCACCATCGAGCAGATCATCGAGTCGATGGACATCAAGCTCTCCCAGGTTCTGATCGAGACGATGATTCTGCAAGTCCAGCTCTCCGACGAGATCTCCACGGGCATCGACTGGGTGACGGGGCTCGCCAACTCACGCTCCGGCGATGTCATCCAAGGGCTGGGCGGCGGCGGCGGCGACCCCAGCGCGAACGTCGGGTCGCTCGACTTCACCTCGGTCGACAAACTCATTTCGCCCGGCGCGGCGGGGGCGAGTTACTACGTCGCCTCGAAGGCCCTCAACATCGGCGCGATCATGAAGGCGGCCAAGTCCGACAGCCGCACGAAACTCGTCGCCTCGCCGATCATCATGACGCTCGACAACAAGGAGGCGACGATTGAGGCGACAAAGATGCGCTACCTCTTGAAGGGCTACACCTACTCCGGCTCGACCTACAACGGCTCGGCGGTGCCGGACTACGAGCAGAAGGAGATCGGCCTCACGGCGAAGATCACGCCGAAGATCAACCCGAACGGGACGGTCATGCTGGAGATCGAGGAGGAGTTCTCGGCCTTGGGCGACAACCAGATCATCCAGGCCGCGACGGGCGGCACCCCGAACAACCAGCAGGTCGTGAGCGGCATTTCCGTCGAGACGACGGTCACGCGCAAACTCTCGGCGGACATCACGGTCGAGAACCGCCAGACGGTCATCCTCGGCGGCCTCTCGCAGACGGAATACTCCGTCACCGAGACGGGCATTCCGATCTTGAAGGACATCCCGTGGATCGGCCGCTACCTCTTCGGCTCGACGAAGGACACGGAGACGCGGCAGGAGCTTCTCATGTTCCTCACGCCCTACGTCCTCGACGACGCGCAGAGCGCGACGGCGGAGGCGAAGCGGCGCAAGGCGACGTTGAGCGACGCGAAGCCGTGGGACGACCACGGCTGGAGCGACTCGCCGTTGGCGGACCCCGTGTCGCTGCGCGAGCAGTTGCGGCGCAAGAAACTGGAGTGGGAGGCCGAGGACCGGGAGTATGAGGCCACGGTCGAGATCGGCGAGAAGAGCGAGGAGCGCCGGGAGGAGTTGAAGGAGCGCGCCGAGAAGGAGACGGCGCGGCGGGCGAAGGAGGCCAAGCAGCTGACCGAGGCCCTCAACCGCGCCGAAGACGCGAAGGCCGAGGCGCGCGCCAAGTCCGACGAGGCGGCGCGCGAGACGAACGCCTCGCTTCTGGAGCAGCTTCAAGAAGAATCCGACAACGCAAAATAAGGAGAAGACATGGTCAACCGCATCATCCTGAACGAAACATCCTACCACGGCGCGGGCGCGATTGCGTCCATCGTCGACGAGCTCGCCCGGCGCGGGCTTAAAAAGCCCATCGTCTTCTCCGACCCCGACCTCGTCAAGTTCGGCGTCACGAAGAAGGTGACCGACCTCCTCGACAAGGCGAAGGTCGCCTACGCCGTCTACACCGAGATCAAGCCGAATCCGACGATTGAGAACGTCAAGAACGGCGTCAAGGCCGCGAAGGCGGCGAAGGCCGACTCCATCATCGCCATCGGCGGCGGCTCGTCGATGGACACGGCCAAGGCCGTCGGCATCATCCTGACGAACCCGAAGTTCGCCGACGTCCGCTCGCTGGAGGGTGTCGCGCCGACGACGAAGCCGTCGCTCCCGATCCTCGCCGTCCCGACGACGGCCGGCACCGCCGCCGAGGTGACGATCAACTACGTCATCACCGATGTCGAGAAGAAGCGCAAGTTCGTCTGCGTCGACCCGCACGACATCCCCGTCGTCGCGTTCGTCGATCCCGACATGATGAGCTCGATGCCGAAGGGCCTCACGGCGTTCACCGGCATGGACGCGCTCACCCACGCGATCGAGGGTCTCATCACGAAGGCGGCCTGCCCGATGACGGACATGATGCACTTGGAGGCGATCCGCCTCATCTCGCTCTCGCTGCGCGACGCCGTCGCGAACAAGCCGGCCGGCCGCGCCGGCATGGCCTTGGGTCAGTATATCGCGGGCATGGGCTTCTCGAACGTCGGCCTCGGCATCGACCACTCGATGGCGCACGGGCTTTCCGCGCTCTACGACATGCCGCACGGCAAGGCGTGCGCGATCCTCCTGCCGACGGCGATGAAGTTCAACGCCTCGAAGACGGGCGACAAGTATCGCAAGATCGCCATCGCCATGGGCGTGAAGGGCGCGGACAAGATGTCCATCGCCGAGGCGCGCAAGGCCGCCATCGCCGCCGTCGAGAAACTCTCGAAGGACGTCGGCATCCCGGCGAACTTGAAGGGCGTCCTCAAGAAGGAGGATGTCACGTTCCTCGCGAAGTCCGCCTACGCGGACGCCTGCCGGCCGGGCAACCCCCGCGACCTGACGGTCAAGGACATCGAGAAACTCTACACGTCCCTCATGTAGGAGGTTCGCGTGAAGAACATGGTCATCGCGCAGTCGGGCGGCCCGACGGCGGTCATCAACGCCTCGCTCGTCGGAGCCGTCTTGGAGGCGCGTCGCCATCCCAAGGCGATCTCGAAGATCTACGGGGCCGTCCACGGGGTCGAGGGCATCCTCAAAGGCGACTACCTCGACCTCCGCACGGTGGGCGCGCGCAAGCTTCAGGCCATCGCCCGCACGCCGAGCTCCGCCCTCGGCAGCTGCCGCCACAAACCCACGGCGGCGGATTGCCGCGCGATCTTCGAGGAGTTCCGGCGCAAGGAGGTCGGCTACTTCTTCTACATCGGCGGCAACGATTCCGCCGACGCGGCGCGGATCGTCGCGGAGGAGGCCGAGAAAGAAGGCTACCCGCTCACCGTCTACCACATCCCCAAGACGATTGACAACGACCTGCGCTCGTGCGACCACACGCCCGGCTACGGCTCGGCGGTGCGCTTCGTCGCCTCGGCCGTGCGCGGCGACGACCTCGACAACCGCGCCCTCGGCGGCGTCAAGATCGACGTCATCATGGGGCGCGACGCGGGCTTCCTGACGGCGGGCGCCGCGCTCGCGCGGACGCGCCCGGACGACGGGCCCCACCTCATCTACCTCCCGGAGATCCCATTCTCGGAGGCGGCGTTCGTCGCGGACGTGAAAAAGGCGCTCAAGACGTTCGGCCGCTGCGTCGTCGCCGTCTCGGAGGGGATTCGCGGCAAGGACGGCGTGCCCATCGGCGCGAAACTCGCGGACGGCGAGAAGGACTCGCACGGCAACGTCCAGATGTCGGGCTCTGGCGCCCTCGGCGACGCGCTCGCGCGGCTTCTGAAGAAGAAGGCGGGTGT
>CAVKTW010000080.1:0-3846 GCA_963659085.1 Candidatus Methanomethylophilaceae archaeon
GTCGTCGCTCTTAAAAAGCGGCGAGATTCAAGAGTCGCCGCGGTGCTTGAACTTGACCCCTCCGCCCCAAGCCCGCCTCCCCACCAAGCCAAAAAAACTCCTTGCGTTTTTTCGCGTTCTTTTGCTATAATCAATGGCGTAGACGTTCGTTAGGAACATCACAGGGACTAATAGGAACACCATTAGGAGGTTAAAATGAGGCAGTCGATGAAGTTTGCGCTTGCTGTGGCTCTTGGCACCGGTTTGACATCCGCTCCGAGTCTTTATGCCGAAAAGACCTACGCGACGAGCAATGTGTGGTTCAAAGTTGTGGCATCGGAGATGACGGCGGATCCGACGGCGAATGGAACGCAGACGTCCTCCGACGACGGTTGCGACATCACGTGGACGGCCGTTCCCTCGGCGAATGACGGCAACACGTGCGCGTTGACAGGCGATACCACGAAGCAGCTCTCGCTCAACACGAGCCACACGTCGCCTCTCACGATCACGCCCGCAACGGAGGGCGACGCCAGCCTCTCGCGCGTTTATGCGACCGTGACGATTTCCGCGTGCGATGTCCTCCCGACCACGACTGACGCGAAGATGGGTCTTTGCGTCTTCGAGACGGACGGCACGTATTCGTGGTATTATCTTAACAGTGGCACGTGGACGGCCGCGACCACTGAGACCGCGCCGACGATTGGGGCAACTTACGAGATTTGCCTTGAGACGGATGTCGCCAACTCAAAAGCGCGTTGGCTTGCCAAGAAGACAAGCGACACGGCGGACACGGATTACACGACCATCACGGGTTGGATTTCGTCCTCCGCTCTCGCCTCGCAGATCTCCACCGTCTCCTTCTATGGCTCGACGCTTTTTGACAACTTCGGTGCGCAGATTGTCCGCACGATCACGATTTCCGATGACGTTGAGCCTTCCAACTACACCGTCGTCGTCATTGACGGCGCGAAGGGCGGTGCCTCGGTCTTTGTTGACCCGTCGTCGGAGTGGATGACGACCAACAAAGAGAAGATGACGAACTACGACTCCGACCCCAAGGCGGCGATGAACGCAGAGGCGGCGAATGGCCTTACCTACCTTCAGAGCTATGTCCTTGGCCTTGACCCGACGAAGGCGGCCAACAAGCCGCTCGTCAATGCCCAGCAGAGCGATGATACGGGCAAGGTTGTTTTCAAGTTGGACGGTATCGACTACAACTCGACGGCGGGTGCGCGTGTCAAGTATTGCGTCAAGGCGTATGACAATGCCAACCTTTCGGACGCCTCTCCTACGGTGAGCGACCTCGCCGATCCCAACGAGACAGTTTCGCTTGATCTCCCGGCCTCGGGCTCGAATGTCAAATACTACAAGGTCGAGATTACGATTGACTAAACCACAACCCTGAAAGACTGCACATAAGGCAGGGCGGGCTTTGGAGAAAAGCCCGCCCTGTTTAGGATATGAAAAGAACCGTAGACGAACTGACGAAAGTTTCCGCGACCATCCGTTGCCTCGCGGCGGACATGATTGAAAAAGCGAACTCCGGCCACCCCGGCGCGGCCCTTGGCATGGCCGACCTCGCGAGCGTCCTCTGGCTGGAGCATCTCAATGTCGACCCCAAAGACCCTCTCTTCCCCGGCCGCGACAGGCTCGTCTTTTCGGGTGGCCACGCCTCCGCGCTCGTCTACGCGCTCTTCCACTTGTCCGGCATGGGCAAGGTGACGATGGACGACTTGAAGTCGTTCCGCCAGTGGGGCTCGCGTTGCGCGGGTCACCCGGAGCGCGGCCTCATGCCCGGCGTCGAGGTGACGACGGGCCCCTTGGGGCAGGGCATCGCCATGGGCGTCGGCCTCGCCCTCGCGGCGAAGAAGGCCGCCATCGCCAACAAGACGTGGGTCTTCTGCGGCGACGGCGACATGGAGGAGGGCATCTCGCACGAGGTCTGCTCGTGGGCGGGCGCGATGGGGCTTGACGACCTCATCCTCATCTACGACGCGAACCGCATCACCATCGAGGGCGACGTCGCGCTCGCGATGCGCGACGACACGAAAAAGCGTTTCGAGAGCTACGGCTGGAAAGTCCTCTCCGTGGACGGCCACGACGTGGAGGCGATTGACCGCGTCTACCGCAAGGCCGCGCACGTGAAGGGGCAGCCCGTCCTCATCATCGCCGCCACCCACATCGGCTTCGGGGCGCCGACGAAACAGGATTCCGCCGACTCGCACGGCGCACCGCTCGGCGCGGCGGAGGTGGCCGCGTTGAAGACCGCCTTGGGCTTCGACCCCGCCAAGTCGTTCGAGGTTCCGGAGGAGGTCTACGCGACTTTCCGCGCGCGCGCCCAGCGGACGCACACGGCCGCGCTCAAGTGGAAGAAGCGCGGCTGGTCAAAGCCCGTCGCGGACGCGGCCTCGGACGAGGCGATCTTCGCCGCGTTGCCGACGTTCTCCAACGAGAAGCCCGTCGCGACGCGCACGGCGTGCGGCCTTGTCATGAACGCGATCGCGCCGCTCGTCCCGGGGCTTGTCGGCGGAAGCGCGGACTTGGGCCCCTCCAACAAGACGATCTTGAAGGGTCTCGGCGACGTCGCGCCGCATTCGTTCGAGGGGCGCAACATCCACTTCGGCATCCGCGAGCTGGGGATGTCGGCGATCATCAACGGCCTGACGGCCTTCGACGAGACGTTCCGGGGCTACGGGGCGACGTTCTTCGTCTTCTCCGACTACTGCCGCCCCGCCATCCGCCTTGCCGCGCTCATGCAGGTGCCGTCCATCTACATCTTCTCGCACGACAGCTACTGCGTGGGCGAGGACGGGCCCACGCACGAGCCGGTCGAGCATCTCGCCGCGCTGCGGGCGATGCCCAATGTCATGACGTGGCGTCCCGCCGACGCGAACGAGACATCGTTCGCCTGGTTTGAGATCCTGAAGCACAAGACGGGCCCGAGCTGCCTGTTGACGACGCGGCAGAACGTCCCCGTCCTTTCCGGCGTGACGGCCGAGGGCGTCGCGAAGGGCGGCTACGACATCTACATCGAAGGGCCTCAGGACAAGGACACGATCCTCTTTCTCGCGACGGGCAGCGAGGTCTTGCTCGCCATCGAGGCGGCGAAGCGTCTCGCGGCGGAGGGCGTCGGCGTCCGCGTCGCGTCCTTCCCGTGCGTCGAGCGGTTCCACCGGGGGACGTCCGACCGCTACCGCTGCGAGGTGTTGCCGCAGGAGATGACCAAGCGCGTCATCGTCGAGGCGGGGACGCGCTACGGACTCGACCGCTTCCGGCTCGACTTCCGCACGACCGCGTATGTGACGCTCGACCACTACGGCGCGTCCGCCCCCTATCAGGAGCTCAGCCGCCAGTTCGGCTTCACCGTCGAGAACGTCTACGCGAAGGCGAAAGAGCTGGTGGATGGAGTTCCTCGGACATAACTTCCGCGACGGCCGCCTGCTCGCCGAGGCGTTGACGACGCCCTCGTGCCGGATGGACGTTAAGGACATCCGCGACAACCAGCGGTTGGAGTTCTTGGGCGACGCCGTGTTGGGCTTCCTCGCGGCGGAGGCCCTCTTCGCGCGCTATCCCGGCGAGAGCGAGGGCTCGCTCACCGTCAGGCGGACGCACATGGTCTCGACGCACGCGCTCTGCGCGGCGGCGGGGCGGCTCGGAATTGTCCCGCGCCTGCGGCAGGCCTCCCATCTGCCGCCCTTGCCCTCGGAGTCGAAGACCATCGCCGACGCCGTCGAGGCGATCATCGGGGCGGCCTATCTCGACGGCGGCTTCGCGGCGGCGCGGGAGGTGTTCGCCGCGCTGGGGCTTCTCTCGGGCGCGGGCGCGGGCGAGTGGTCGGAGAACCCGAAGGGGGAACTGCAGGCG
>CAVKTW010000081.1:0-3438 GCA_963659085.1 Candidatus Methanomethylophilaceae archaeon
TGATCGGCAGCTGCACGAACAGCTCCTACCGCGACATCCGCACCGTCGCGCTCTATTTGAAGGGCAAGCACGTCGCCGACGACGTGGAGGTGGGCATCGCCTGCGGGTCGCGGCAAGTCGTCGAGATGCTCCTGACGGACGGCTCGATGGACATTCTCCACCGGGCGGGTTGCCGAATCTTGGAGAACGCCTGCGGCTTTTGCATCGGGGCGCACATGTCGCCGCGCACGAACGCCGTGTCCCTGCGCACGAACAACCGCAACTTCGAGGGGCGGACCGGCACGAAGTCGGCGAACGTCTACCTCGTCTCGCCGGAGACGGCGGCCCTCTCCGCGCTGACGGGTGTGGTCGAAGTCCCGACGACGAAGACCGTTGCGGCCGTTCCCGCGCCCAAGAAGTTCCCGGTCGACGACGCGCTCTTCCTCTACCGCGAGACGGCGGGGAAGGGCGTCAAGGGCGTCAAACTCGTGCGGGGCCCCAACATCGCCGCCGTCCCCAAGGGCGAGAAACTCCCCGACACCGTGCGCGGCGTCGTGGCGATCAAGGTGGGCGACAAGATCACGACCGACCACATCATGCCGGCCGGTGCGCGGTTGAAGTTCCGCTCGAACATCCCCGAATACGCGAAGTTCGTCTTCGAGCCGTGCGACCCGACGTTCCACGACCGCTGCCTCGCGAACAAGGCGGCGGGGCTGTCGAATGTCATCATCGCGGGCGAGAGCTACGGGCAGGGGTCGAGCCGCGAACACGCCGCGCTCTGCCCGATGTTCCTCGGCGTGAAGGCGTTGCTCGCGAAATCCATCGAGCGCATCCACCGCGCCAACCTCATCAACTTCGGCCTCGTCCCGCTCCTCTTCGAGAACGCGGCGGACTACGACAACATCCGCCTTGGCGACAAACTGGAGATTCGCAATCTCAAGGAGGCGTTGCAGGGCTCGGGGCGCGTCAAGGTCGCGTGCGGCGGACGGACGTTCTTCGCGCGGGCGAGTCTCTCGCCACGCGAGCGGAAGATCGTTCTCGCGGGAGGGCTTCTCAACAGTCTGTAGTCATTGGATTCTCAAGGAAGGAAAAATGTTTCGGATTCTTGTCATCAACCCCGGCTCGACCTCGACGAAGGTGAGCCTTTTCGAGGATGAAAAATGCGTCTGCGAGCGCAACCTCTTCCATGAGGCGTCGGAGCTGCTCGCCTTCGCCCATGTGAACGACCAGATCCCCCTGCGCAAGCGCGTGATCCTGAAGATGCTCGCCGACGAGGGCGTGTCCCCCGCGTCCATCGACGCCTTCGCGGGGCGCGGCGGGAGCGCCCACACGCAGACGGGCGGCATCACCGAGATCGACGAGCGGCTCTACGACGACACCGTGCGCGGCGTGGGCGGCTCGGAGCATCCGGCGAAGCTCGGCGTCATGCTCGCGTGGGAACTCGCCCGCGAATACGGGAAGAAAGCCTACACGCTCAACCCCACGAACGTCGACGAGTTCTCGGAGCTCGCGCGGCTCACGGGCATCAAGGGCGTCTACCGCGTCGAGCACGCGCACGTCCTCAACCAAAAGGCGGTCGCCACGCACCACGCGGCGACGCTCGGCCGCCGCTACGAGGATTGCAACTTCATCGTCGCGCACATCGACGGGGGCATCACCGTCCACGCCCACGACCACGGGCGGATGGTGGACGGCAACATGGGCGCGGACGGCGAGGGCGCGTTCACGCCCACGCGCATCGGCTCGGTGCCGGTTCTGCAGCTCCTCGACTACATCGACGCGCACGGCACGGACGACGTGCGGCTCAAATGCTCGCGCGCGGGCGGTTTCGTCGACCTCGTGGGCACCTCCAACGCCGACACGCTCCACGCGCGCGTCGACCAGGGCGACCGCGCGGCGACGCTCGTCTGGCGGACGATGATCTACCAGGTCTGCAAGATGATCGGCGCGATGGGCGCGGTGCTGTCGGGGAAGATCGACGCGATCCTCCTCACGGGCGGCTTCATGCGCTTTCAGGATCTCATCGACGAGATCACGTCGCGCTGCGGCTTTTTGGCGCCCATCCACGTCTACCCCGGCGAGATGGAGCAGGAGGCGCTCGCGTTGCCGACGCTCGCGGTTTTGCGCGGCGAGGCGACGGCGAAGACGTATTCGGGGCAGGATGTTTGGAAAGGCTTTGGGGAGATCGGTTTATGAGTCTCATGGATGGCGTTTACGCGAAGGCGCGGCGGGCAAACAAGCGCATCGTCCTGCCCGAGGGCGGCGAACCGCGCACCGTCGAGGCGGCGGCGATTGTCCGCCGCGAGGGGCTGGCGGACCCGATCTTGCTCACGCCCGAGGCGATGGCGGAAAACCGCGACCGCTACGCGGCGAAACTTCACGAGCTTCGCCAGGCGAAGGGGCTCACCTTGGACGGGGCGAGGGCACTCGTCGCCGACCCGATGTATTACGGCATGATGATGGTCAAGTGCGGCGACGCGGACGGGCTTGTCTCGGGCGCGGAACACTCGACCGGCGACATGCTGCGCCCCGCCTTGCAGATCATCAAGACGAAGAAGGACGTGCGGCTCGTCTCGTCGAGCTTCCTGATGGAATGTCCCGATCCCGCGCTCGGCGAGGGCGGCCTCCTCGTTTTCGCCGACTGCGTCGTCAACCCCTGCCCGACGGCGGAGGAACTCGCCGACATCGCCCTCTCGACGGCCGCGACGGCGAAGGCGCTCTGCTCGTTCGAGGACATCCGCCTGGCGTTCCTCTCCTTCTCGACGAAGGGCAGCGCCCACCACGCGCTCGTCGACAAGGTGCGCGAGGCGACGGAGCTTGCCAAGGCGCGCGCCCCCCAGTGGAAGATCGACGGCGAGCTCCAGCTCGACGCGGCGCTCGTCCCGGAGGTCGCCGCGCTCAAGGCGAAGGGCAGCCCCCTCGGCGGCCGGGCGAACATCCTCATCTTCCCCGACCTGCAGGCGGGCAACATCGGCTACAAACTCGTCCAGCGCATCGGCAAGGCGACGTGCTTCGCCGTCCTCCAGGGCCTCGACAAGCCCTGCAACGACCTCTCGCGCGGCTGTTCCGTCGAGGACATCGTCAACACCGTCGCCATGACCGCCGTGCAGGCGTCCGAAGGGGTGTAGGTGCGTCCCGCCCGCCAGATGACTGTCGGCGAGGAGATCGCCAACACCGTCACGCACGTCGTCGGCTCGCATTTGGGCGCGGCGATGCTCGCCCTGCTCGCGTGGAAGGGCGCGGCGAGCGGCGTGGACGTCGCGTGGAAGGTGACGAGCGCGGCGATCTTCGGCGCGAGCACGATCTTCCTCTACGCGATCTCCTCCGCCTACCACGCGGTTCGCGCCGAGCGGGCGAAGAAAGTTCTCCACGTGATGGATCACATGGCGATCTTCTTTTTGATCGCGGGCAGCTACACGCCGTTCTGCCTCGTCTCCCTGCGCCCCGAAAACCCCGGCC
>CAVKTW010000082.1:0-7910 GCA_963659085.1 Candidatus Methanomethylophilaceae archaeon
TCGCCATGCTCGACGCGACGGGCAAGTATCTCGGCAAGACCGTCATCTTCCCGCAGCTGAAGGCCGAGGAGAGCGCGAAGGCTGTCGCGCTCATCGTCGCGAAGTATCATGTCGAGGCCATCGCCGTCGGCAACGGCACGGCCGGGCGCGAGACGGAATCGTTCGTGCGCGAGACGCTCAAACGCCTCAAGGCGCAGCACCCGGAGATTCCCACGCCGCTCGTCGTTTCCGTCTCCGAGGCGGGTGCGAGCGTCTATTCGGCGAGCGAGATCGCCCGCGAGGAGTTCCCCGACCTCGACCTCACGGTGCGCGGCGCGATCTCCATCGGGCGGCGGCTCCAAGACCCCCTCGCCGAACTCGTCAAGGTCGACCCCAAGGCGATTGGCGTGGGGCAGTATCAGCACGATGTCCAGGAGACTTTGCTCGCGGCGAAACTCGACGAGGTTGTCGTCAGTTGCGTCAACGGCGTGGGGGTGGAGTTGAACACGGCGTCCGCGCCGCTCTTGGAGCGCGTGTCGGGCCTCACGAAGTCGCTCGCCCGCGCCATCGTCGCGTGGCGCGACGCGAACGGCAAGTTCTCAAGCCGCGAGGATTTGAAGAAGGTGAAGGGGCTGGGCGAGCAGACGTTCGAGCAGTGCGCGGGCTTCCTTCGGATTCGCGACGCGAAGAACCCCCTCGACGCCTCGGCCGTCCACCCCGAACGCTACGCGCTCGTCGAGCGGATGGCGTCGGATCTGAGCCTGTCCGTCGCCGATCTCGTCGGCAACGAGAAGGCGGCGCACAAGATCGACATCCGCCGGTATCTCGCGCCGGGGATTGGCGAGCCGACGCTCAAAGACATCGTTTCCGAGCTCGTCAAGCCCGGCCGCGACCCGCGCGCGACGTTCGAGCGCGTGGCGTTCCGCGATGACGTCACGAAGATCGAGGACGTCAAGACGGGGATGAAACTTGAGGGCGTTGTCACCAACGTCACCGCCTTCGGCGCGTTCGTCGACATCGGCGTCCACCAAGACGGCCTCATCCACGTCTCGGAACTTTCCGACCAGTATGTGACGGACGCCGCGTCCGTCGTCAAGGCGGGCGACCGCCTCACGGTGACGGTCATCGGCGTGGACGTGCCGCGCAAGCGCATCTCGCTGTCGGCGAAGTCGAAGCCCGTCTTCGCGGGCGCGTCCCAAGCCTCCTCGGATGGCGGCGCGAAAAGGCCCCGCCGCGACGAGCGCGTCTTTCGCTGCAATCCCTTCGACAGCCTCTGACAAACAAAGGAGACTCCCTCATGAAAACCGACGTCATGGGCATCGTCAACGTCACGCCCGACTCGTTCTCGGACGGCGGCAAGTTCTTTTCCCCGGAGGAGGCGTTGCGCCGGGCGCGCAACGTGATCGCGGAAGGGGGGCGCATCATCGACGTGGGCGGGGAGTCGACGCGGCCGGGGGCGACGCCGCTTTCGTGGGACGAGGAGTGGTCGCGTGTCGAGGGCGTCCTCTCGTCGCTTGTTTCGGACGAGGTGTTTTTGTCGTCGAACGCGCGGCTTTCCATCGACACCTACCATCCCGAAACGGCGCGTCTCGCGATAGAAAAGGGCGTCTCGATCATCAACTGCGTTTATGAGGACGCCGTGCCGGCGATGCTCGACCTCCTCGCGGCGCACCCCACGGCCGAACTCGTCCTACCCGCCCGTTTGCCCGACCCCCTGAAACTCGTCCCGGCCTCGCAACGCGCGTCGCTGTTGCCGCGCCTTTACCTCGATCCGATGATCGGCTTCGGGACGACGCGGGAGGAGGATCTCAAACTCCTCCGCGAGATCGACGCGCTCGCCGCTTACGGGCGCGTCCTCGTCGGCGCGAGCCGCAAGCGCATCGTGAAGAGGCTGACGGGCGAGAAGGTTCTCGGCAAGGATCTCGCCGGGAATCTCACCATCGCGCTTTGGGCGGCGCAAAAGGGCGCGGCCGTCGTCCGCGTCCATGACGTCCGCGAGACGGTGCAGGCCCTCAAGGTTCTAGCCGCGCTCGCAGCATGACCGCGCCTTTTGGCGGACGGTCTGCGCGAGGTCGCGCGAGAGTCCGGCGGCCTTGGCGATGGCGTCGTCGTCGGCGCGGGCGATGCCGCGCAACGACTTGAAGGCGGTGAGGAGTTTCACCTTCTTCGCCTCGCCGATGCCGGGAATCTCGTCCAGGACGGACTCGCGGATCGTCCGCTCCCGCAGGGCGCGGTGGTAGGTGATGGCGAAGCGGTGCGCCTCGTCGCGCAGCCGCGTCAAGACGAACAGCCCTTGCGAGTCGCGGGGGAGGGCGAGGTCGGCGCGGCCGTCGTCGAAGACGACGAGCTCCAGCCTCTCGGCGAGTCCCACGAAGGGGATGCGCTCGACGCCGGGGAGGGCGGTTCCCCGCGCGAGCAAGTCGGCGACCGCGTGGCGGGCGGCGCGAAGCTGCGTGATGCCGCCGTCGCAGACGACGAGGTCGGGGAGCGGGCGCGTCGGGTTGATGGAGGACTCTTTCGAGAAGCGGCGCGAGACGACCTCCGCCATCGCGCGCGGGTCGTCCGCCCCGTGGAAGGAGCGGATGCGGAAGCGCAGGTAGGCGCGCGCGTCGGGAAGCCCCTCGCGGGCGACGACGAGCGAGGCGACGTTGTGCGTGCCGAAGAGGTTGGAGATGTCGATGCACTCGATGACGCGGGGCGGGGCATTGAGGCCCAGGGCCTCACGGAGTTCGTCCAGCCCGTGGGCGGCGTCCTCGCGCGTGCGTCGTTCCGTCTTGCGGATGAAGTGCGATTTCGTCATGTCCTTGAGCGCGAAGAGCGTGTCGCGGAGCGTGGCGGCCTTCTCGAAGTCGCCTTTGGCGGCGGCCTTCTCCATGTCGGTCTTCACCTCGTCGAGGATCGCGGGGCGGTGTCCGGCGAGGAATTCGCAGGCCTCCGCGAAGCGGGCGCGGTAGTCGGCGGGCGCGATCTCGCCAAGGCAGGGGGCGGCGCAGCGGCGGATGACGCGGGCGAGGCAGTGGCGGTGGGTGTTCGCGTCGGGGACGGGGGCGGAACACTGCCGGAGCCCCCAGCGTTTCTCGCAGAAATCCTTGGCCGCCCGCACGACGGGCGCGGACGGGAAGGGCCCGAAGGTGAGCGCGCCGTCGTCGCGGACGATGCGGCAGAGCGTCAGGCGCGGCCACGTCTCGCGGGGGTCGGCCCGGAGGGCGAGGTAGCGCTTGTCGTCGCGCATGAGGATGTTGAAGTGCGGCTTGTGCTTCTTGATGAGCGCGGCCTCCGTCAGGAGGCTCTCGGCCTCGTTCTTGACGGGGAGGACGTCGATGTCGTGGACGAGGTTGACGAGGGCGCGGACTTTCGGCGGGTGGCGGGCGCCGGGGCGGAAGTAGGACTGGACGCGCCGCCGGAGGTTCTTCGCCTTGCCGACATAGATGATGAGGCCCCGGCGATCTCGCATGAGATAACAGCCGGGGCGCGTGGGCAGCTCGCGGAGCCGCTCTCGGATGAGGTCTGTCAGGCGTCTTCCTTCTTCGCCGCGTCGGCGGCCGCGTCGTCGCGCTCGCCCTCGGCGATGCCTTTCTTGAATTCGCTCTTCGCCTTGCCAAGCGAGCGGGCGAGTTCGGGAATCTTCTTCGCGCCGCCGAAGAGGATGAAGGCGACGGCGAGGCAGATGACCAATTGCCACGGGCCGATGTTCTGCAAAAACGCGAGTGTCATGATGAGCAGTCTCCTTGTGAAGTTTGCTTATATGATACCGAAAAGAGGCCTTTTTTTCAAGACGGCAAAATCACGCGAGACGCGCCTCTCAGTAACTCCGCTCGTGGCTGCGGGCGAGGTGGTTCTTCAACGCCTCGCGCAGGACGCGGACGCCGCCGCGCGTCGGGTAGCGGCCGGTGAAATACCAGTCGCCCATCGAGGTCGGGCAGGCCTTGTGCATCGCCTCCACCGTCTGGAAGACGACATCGACGCGCGCGTTCATCTTCGCCGGCGTGATGAGCCGCGCGATCTCGTGCGCGAGCGCCGCCGGCGGAATCGTCGCGTAGAGCTCGCGGACATCCTCCGTCTTCCGCAACGCGTCCTCGCCGACGAGCCGCACGAGCGCCTTGAAGGCGACGAGCTCCGACAAGGTCGACATGTCGATGCCGTAGCAGTCGGGATAGCAGATCATCGGCGCGGACGAGGCGACGATGATGCGCTTGGGCCCCAGGCGGTCGAGCATCGGCAGAATCGCGTGCTTCATCGTGTTGCCGCGCACGATGGAGTCGTCGAGGACGACGAGCGTGTCGGTCGTCGGGCGGACAAGCCCGTAGGTGACGTCGTAGACGTGCTGGTAGAACTCGCGCCGCGCCGCCGCGTCGGCGATGAAGGTGCGGAACTTCGCGTCCTTGACGGCCACCTGGCCGAAGCGGACGCGCGCGCCTTTCGCCAACGCCTCCGAGAAGAGCGCCTCCAAAAGCCCGTGGAACGCCACTTGCGCGGAATTGGGAATGTAGCTGAAAAACGTGTTTTCGAAATCGCCGCCGACGGCCTCAAGCAGGGGCTTCGCGAGCGCCGCGCCGAGCGCCTTGCGCTCGCGGTGGATCGCCTCGTCGTTCGCCCGCGAGAAGTAGATGCGCTCGAAGACGCAGCTGCGCCGCTCCTTCGCGGGGAGGATCTTCTCGCGGCTGACCTCGCCCGCTGGCGAGACGATGAGGGCCTCGCCGGGGACAAGCTCCGCGACGTCCTCGCTCGCGCAACCGAACGCCGCCTGCAGGGCCGGCCGCTCCGAGGCGACGGCCACGAGTTCCTCCGTCATCCTCGCTCGCGCAACCGAACGCCGCCTGCAGGGCCGGCCGCTCGGAGGCGACGGCCACGAGTTCCTCCGTCACGAGCGAGAAGCCGGGGCGGATGCCGTGCGCGTCGCGCACCGAGAAGCTCCACCCGTCGCCGGTCATGCCGCAAAGCGTGTAGGCCCCGTCGAGTTTCGGCAAGAGCGTCTTCAGGGCTTTTGTCAGAATCTCCCGCCGGCTCCTGACGCCGCGCGACTCGACCTCGCCCATGAGCGCGGCGAGATACTCGCACATGAGATACCCGTCCGCCCGCGACTCCGGGAACTTGCCCGACGCCACATACTTCCCGAAGAGCTCGCGCGTGTTCGTCAAATTGAAGTTGCCCGCGAGAAAGAGCGTCCGCTTGAGGCAGGCGTCGCGGTGGATGAAGGGGTGGGAGTAGCCCACGTCGCCCTTGCCGTAGGTCGCGTAGCGGACGTGGCCGAGGAAGATCCGCTCGTCGCCGATCTTCGGCCGCTTGGCGATCATGGCGAGCAAGTCGGCGAGCGGTGTCGCCGAGGCCGACTTCATCTCGGTGAACGCCCGCGTCCCCGGCTGGGGCTCCGTGACGAGCGTGACCGCGCCCGCGCCGTCCTGGCCGCGGTTGTGCTGCTTCTCCAAGAGGAGCGAGAGCTTCGTGCCGCCGAAATCGTGCGCGGCCCGCCCGGGGAGAAGCGCGTCCGCGCCCCTGCGAAGGTGCAGGAGCGCGACCGCGCATTCGTGTTTGATTTCCTCGGACATCGCGTCAGTAGACGAAGAGCATCTCGCGATACTTCGGAAGCGGCCACTTCTCGTCGGCGACCTGGCTTTCGAGCGCGTCCACGCTCTCGCGCATCCTCGCCATCTCGTCCAGGGCCTCCTCGCTCCGGCCGTCGCGAACCGCCCGCTCCAAACGCGCGAGCGACTGCGACAGCGCGGTCATGCCGTCGGCGAGCGCGACAACCTCGTCGTGGAGGCAGTCGATCGCCGACTTGATGTTGCTCTCGTCCGTCGCGTTGTAGGCCTCGATGGTCTCGCGGTATTCCGCCTTGACGGCCGGGAGGATCATGGTCTTGACCATGTCGATGGCGCAGTTCGCCTCGATCATGACCTTGGCCGTGTAGTCCTCCATCGCGATCTCGTAGCGGCTCTCCAACTCGCGCGCGCTGAACACGCCCGCCTTCTCGAAGACGGCGACGTTCTCCTTCTTCGTGTAGGCCTTGAGCGCCTCCGGCGTCGTGCGGGCGTTCGGCAGGCCGCGCCGCGCCGCCTCCTGGAGCCAGTCGGACTTGTAGCCGTCGCCGTTGAAGATGACGCGCTTGTGCGTCTTGATGATGTCCTGGAGGATGTTCTGCAGCGTCTGGTGGAACGCGACCGTGTGCTCGCCCGGCTTCGCCTTGCCGACGACGCCGGCCTTCTCCAGCTCCGTCGCGATGCGATCCATCGCCTCGGCGACAATCGTGTTGAGGATGACGTTCGGGGCCGAGCACGACGCGGACGAGCCGGGGGCGCGGAACTCGAACTTGTTGCCCGTGAAGGCGAACGGCGACGTGCGGTTGCGGTCGGTCGCGTCCTTCGGGAGCGCGGGCAGCGTGTCCACGCCGATCTTCATCGCGCCCATGTGCTTGGAGCTCTTCGGCACGCCCTTTTCGAGCTGGTCGATGACGTCGGCGAGCTGGTCGCCCAAGTAGATCGAGATGATCGCGGGCGGCGCCTCGTTCGCGCCGAGGCGGTGGTCGTTGCCGGCCGTCGCGACGGAGGCGCGGATCAAGTCGGCGTGCTTGTCGACGGCCTCGATGACGGCGCAGAGCGTCGTCAGGAAGATCGCGTTCTGGTGCGGATCCGTGCCGGGGTTCAGGAGGTTCGTGCCGCCGTAGGCGACCGACCAGTTGTTGTGCTTGCCCGAGCCGTTGATGCCCGCGAACGGCTTCTCGTGCAGCAGGCAGACGAGGCCGTGGCGGTCGGCGACCTGGCGCAGAACCTCCATGACGAGCATGTTGTGGTCGCACGAGAGGTTCAGCTCCTCGAACATCGGCGCGAGCTCGAACTGCGCCGGCGCGACCTCGTTGTGGCGCGTCTTCGCCGGGATGCCGAGGCGCCAGAGCTCCTCCTCGACCTCGTTCATGAAGTTGAGGATGCGCGTGCGGATCGTGCCGAAGTAGTGATCCTCAAGCTGCTGGTGCTTCGCCGACGGCGCGCCGAAGAGCGTCCGGCCCGTCTGCACGAGGTCGGGGCGCGCGAGGTAGAAGTTCTTGTCGACGAGGAAGTATTCCTGTTCCGGCCCAAGCGTGATCGTCACACGCTCGTCGCCCTTGCCGAAGCAGTGCATGAGGTGCTTCGTCGCGGCGGAGAGGGCCTGCATCGAGCGGAGGAGCGGCGTCTTCTTGTCGAGCGCCTCGCCCGTGTAGGCGCAGAACGCCGTCGGGATGCACAAGGTCGCGCCGTTGCCGTGGCGCTTGATGAACGCGGGCGAGGTGGGGTCCCACGCCGTGTAGCCGCGCGCCTCGAACGTCGAGCGGATGCCGCCGGACGGGAACGAGGAGGCGTCCGGCTCGCCGACGATCAGGTTCTTGCCGGAGAACGCCTGGATCGGCTCGCCGTTCTTGATCTCCAAAAAGGCGTCGTGCTTCTCGGCCGTCGAGCCGGTGAGCGGCAGGAACCAGTGCGTGTAGTGCGTCGCGCCGCGATCCATCGCCCAGTGGCGCATGGCGTGGGCGACCTCGCCCGCGATCGAGGGGTCGAGCGGCATGCCCTCGTCGATGGTCTTCAGCAGTTTCGAGGCCGTGTCCTTCGAAAGATACTGCTTCATCGTATCCTTCGTGAAGACGTCCTCGGCGTAGCCGATGTCCTTGACTTCGCACGGGGCCTTCGGCATCGTCGCTTTCAGCGCCGCCACCCGCTTGGTGGCCGACAAACGCGCACAGTTGCTCATCTTTGTCTTTCCTTAACTACTTTTTCGTTTTTCGCCTCATCGCGCCGGAACAGCCCGGCGAGGCGTTGCCAAACGCTTTGCAAAATCCGTGCCGAGCCGTCAACACGGCGAAAGACGGCGAAAGCGGCGCGGCGGGGGCGGAAATCCCGACAAAATCTTGTTTCGCGGCGCGGCGCGTTTTTCAGAAATTGTAAAATTCGACCGTCGGAAGCCGT
>CAVKTW010000082.1:8089-9566 GCA_963659085.1 Candidatus Methanomethylophilaceae archaeon
AACTCCATCTTATGAAAGAGAAAACGAACACCGGCCTCTACGACGCGCACTTCGAGCACGATGCGTGCGGCATTGGACTTTTGGCGCAGATGGACAACCGCGCCTCGCACGACCTCGTTCTCAAGGGGCTGGACGTCCTCATGCGCCTGCAGCATCGCGGCGCGACGGGCAACGACCCCGAGACGGGCGACGGCGCGGGGCTTCTCGTGCAGATCCCCGACGCCTTCTTCCGACAGCGCGTGCCGAACCTGCCGCCCGTTGGAAAGTATGCCATCGCCATGGTCTTCGGCGGCGAGGGCGAAGAGGCTGTCTTTGAGCGCGAGGCGAAACGGTCGGGCTTCGCGCCGCTCGCGTGGCGCGACGTCCCGGTTGACGACGACGCCATCGGCCAGACGGCGCGCGCGTCGCGGCCCCGCATCCGTCAGTTCTTCGTGGACGCGACCGCCGCCCGCGCGGACGTCACCGCCTTTGAGCGCGACCTCTTCATCTTGCGCCGCCGGATCGAGAAGACGCTCAAAAACGGCTACATCTGCTCCTTCTCCTCGCGCACGATTGTCTACAAGGGTCTTCTGCTCGCGACGCAAGTGAGACGCTTCTACCCGGATTTGGACGACAAGGATTTCGCCTCCGCGCTCGTCCTCGTCCACCAGCGGTATTCGACAAACACCTTCCCCTCGTGGAAACTCGCGCATCCCTTCCGGATGCTCGCGCACAATGGCGAGATCAACACGCTCAAGGGGAATCTCAACGCGCTCAAGACGCGCGAGCGCGACCTCGCCTCGCCGCTCTTCGGCGACGCGCTCGCCGACGCACTGCCGCTCATCCCCGACGGGCAGTCCGACTCCGCCTCGCTCGACAACATGTTCGAGCTCCTCGTCGCCGCCGGGCGCGACCCGGCGCACGCGATGCTCATGCTCATGCCGCAGGCGTGGGGCGCGAAGTATCACATGGGTCACGATGTGCGCGGCTTCTGCGAATACCACGCCGCGCTGATGGAGCCGTGGGACGGGCCCGCGGCCGTCGCCTTCACGGACGGCGTGACGGCGGGGGCGGCGCTCGACCGCAACGGGCTGCGCCCCGCGCGGTGGACGCTGACGAAATCGGGGCTTTTCGTCCTCGCCTCGGAGACGGGCGTTCTCGACATCGATCCCCAGGAGGTCGTGCGGCACGGGCGGTTGCGTCCGGGGGCGATGATCAAACTCGACCTCCCCAACGGCCGCGTCTTGGAGGACGCCGAGGTCAAGACGCTCTACGCGCGTCGCCGTCCCTACCGCCGCTGGGTCGAGGAGAACCACATCGTCATCCAAGGCCTCTTCTCGGAGATCGTCCCCTCGCGCGTCTCGTCCGACCTCACGTGGCGACAGCGGCTCTTCGGCTACACGGACGAGGATGTGGAACTCATCCTCACGCCCATGGCTCGCGACGGCAAGGAGCCCGTCGGCTCGATGGGCAACGACGCCGCGCTCGCCTGCCGCTC
>CAVKTW010000083.1:0-2476 GCA_963659085.1 Candidatus Methanomethylophilaceae archaeon
CTTCTGCGGGTCGAAGTAGGAAAGCGTCCACGCGGGCGTCGCCGTCTTCGCGGCATCCGCCACGAAATAGCGGCGATACTCGACCGTCGTCTCCTTGGCCGCCGTCTCGCGCTGCCACTCATAGGCCACATCCTTGGGCGGCGCGTCCGGCACAAAGCCCGACACCTTGAGGATGTAGGAAATCGTCACGACGTCGTTCGTCCCGACGTTTTTGAGATCGCATTTCTCCTCGACCGAAACCCGCGTCGCCACGATGCCAAAGAAGTCCTCCCCCCGCCCTTCTCGCGGCAACTCGGAGACGGACAAGCCGACCGTCCGTGACGGCATCTCGAACGCCAACGGCACGCGCGTCGCGAAAAAGCCGGTCGAGCGTTGGGCGTAGACCGTGCCGTTCACGGCGAACTGAAGTCCCTCGAACGGCGCCGTCGCGCGCGCCGGAATCGCCCACCGTTTGACGACATTCGTCGGATTCGCGCTTTTCGCGTCCACGAGCAGACGGGCGGGACCCGTCAGGACGATCTTGCCCTCATCCTGCTCGCGGATGGACAGCTTCATGTCGCCGGGCGCGAGCCGCCGCGACTGGTCAAGGGAGAGGACGAGATCAAAATCCTCACCCACCATCACCTCGCGCTTCGTGGGCGCGAGCGAAGCCGACATCCCTTTGACATCCGCCCGCTGGCTGTCCGTCGCGGCGAAGGGACTCTCCCCGAAGAACGACTGAAAGAGGTCTTGCGACGGACGCGGCATCGACGACGCGGATGACGACGCGGACGACGACGAAAACGTGGAGGTCGAGGATGTGAAGGAGAAGCTCCCGTTCCCGCCCGTCGTGACGATTCGGCGCGTCACCGATCCGTCAGCATTCGTCGTCACCGTCTCGACCGTCTCGGCCTGAAGAGACCCCGCGAGAAGGACGAGCGCCACGCAGGCCACGAGGCGTATGAGGCGGTTGAGGAGGACGAGGAGAAGCGCGAAGAGAACGAGCCCACCGAGGAACGACGCCACGCGCCCGACCCACCCGAAGCGCAGGACGGGGCGCAGCATCTCGCGCCACACGGGCAACTCGACGCGGGGCGAGTCGCTTTTGAGCGCGAGCGCGGCCAAGATCCCCTGCTCGATCTCCGGCGTCTGCCCAATCTGCCATTCGAGGCGGCGGTAAATCTCCAGCGCGCGCGCCCAGTTCTTCGCGTCCAACGCGCACGAGGCTTCGTTCAGCCGGGCGGCGGGGAAGGAAAAGGACGCGAAGGCGTTTGTCGAGGGCGACGCGCACGCCTTTTCCCAGAGGAACTGCTCGTCCTTCGAGAGCGCGAGCGCGGGCGCGTAGGCGGCGGGGTTCTTGATAAGCGACGGCGGCGCGGGGAAGGCGAGCGCGTCGTCGTGAATCTCCTGAAGCGCGACTTGATCCCCCTTCTTCGCGTGCACGGGAATCTCGTTCGTGCGGACGCTCTTCAAGGCGTTGGACGGCGAGCGGATGTCCTCATACGAAAACGCCAGAGACGGAAATGTCAGGACACCCTCGCGCATGGGGCGGACGCGGTAGGTGAGCCGCCGCATCGCGGGGAACGTCTGCGTCTTCGCGCTCAAATCGTCGATCTTCCAGTCGCGGGAATCGACGTGCCGCGCCAAGGCCGGGGGGTGGAGGTTCTCGAACGAGGCCGAGCCGATGAAGTCCAGCGACAGGACGAGCGGGTCGCCGACGCGGACATTGTTCGCGTCGAAAAAAGCGCGGGCGCGGAGGTTGTCGCCTTGGACATGGGCGAGGGGAATCGCGCAGATGAGCAGAAAAGTCGAGAGCATAGCTAAAGCCCCTTCACCTCGTAGCGGATTGTCAAGGTTTCCTTCGAGAACTTCGCCTTGAAGGCCGCCGGCAACGAACGGATGTGCGTGACTTGCCGCGCCACGGCGAGCGCGGCCTCGTCCGAGAGGCGGTCGCCGCAGCTGCGTTCGAGTTTGACCGCCATCAACCCGCCGGCGGAGTTCACGCGGCACGAGAGGAGAACCGTGCCGCTCGCGCCCACTTTCGGCGAAAGCGCGTCCCACTTTTCATTGAGCGCCATCTGGATGAGCGAGACGCCGAGCTGCAACTCGCTCGTCGCCAACGACTCCTCCCGCCCGGGGCGATACCCCTCTTGAAGTCGCTTGCGAATCTCCGCCTCCGAAAGCGTCTGCCGCCCCGTGCGGCCGTTGCCGCTGGGCCCTTGCGTCTCGATCTTCACCGGCTTCGTGTTCGTGTTCTTCGTCGCGGACTGGCGCATACGCGCGAGCCGCTCTTCGCGCTTGCGCTTTTTCTCGGCCTCCGCCTTTTTCTTCTCGGCTTCCGCCTTTTTCCGCTCCAACTCGGCCTTCTTCCGCGCCTCCGCCTCGGCCTTTCTCTTTTCCTCGGCGGCCTTCTTCTTGTCAGCCTCGGCTTTCTTTTTCTCCTCTTCAATGGATCTCATGTCGATGATCGGCGGCTCTTTTTTGGGCTCGTCCATCT
>CAVKTW010000084.1:0-6033 GCA_963659085.1 Candidatus Methanomethylophilaceae archaeon
GGGTGGACGGCTTCGACGCCTCGGCGGGCGGCCTCTCGGCCGACGTCGACTTCTCGTCGCTCGTCGTCAGCGCCGGGGTGGCGTTTCGGTTCTGACCGTGGACTGAAACGGTCACGCGGGAGGACGTTCCGCTTCTGATTGGTGCGTTTCCTGATTGGTGCGTTTCGCGCGAACCACGAAGCGGGTGCGCGGGGCGCACGACCCCACCAAGCGAATCCCACTTTTAGGCAAAAGTGGGATTCCGTGCCGTGTCGATTCGTGGCTCAAAACTAAAAAGATGAAAAGGCCGCTCGCCAGAGGCGAACGGCCTTTTTCGGCTCTGTGAGAGCGGCCTTACTTGACCGTGACCACGGAGTTGAACGTGCCCTGGTCGTTGGCGACCGCGTTCACGTTCTCGGGATCGGCGCACCAAATGCCGTCAATGACGAACTTGTATTGGTAGTCGCCGGGCGCGAGTTTGACTTGCGCCGCATAGACGCCGGACTTGAAGGTCATCTTCTTCGCAGTCGGATCCCAGGCGTTGAAATCGCCTGCGAGGTAGACCGCCTTCCCTTTGTCGGCGCGGACGGTGAACGAAACCTCTTTCGTTGTCGCCTTGGCGGCGCAACGAGCCTTGGCGGCAGGTTTGCTCGCGGCCGTCTTTTGTGCGGCGCATGTCTTTGTTGTCTTGCACTTCATCTTGAAAACCCTCCTTGGGCTTTGTTGACTTGTTGTCGCCACCCACATCCCTGTGAACAGCGAACGGGCGTATAGTATCTCATATTTTTCTCAAAAGTCAAGAGAAAAGATGGGCTCATTCTGCTCTTCGCCCAGCATTCTCAAAAACCCTCTTGATACCCTATACCCCTTTGTGGTATAATACGCCTCATTGTGACAAGTTCAGGGAGTGTCAAGATGAAAGACTGCTACGACCAAAAACTGATGGTGATTCGCCTCAACCGCGTCCAAGGCCAGATTGCCGGCATCCGGCGCATGGTTGAGGACGACAACGCGAAGTGCGAGGACATCATGATCCAGATCAACGCGGCGGACGCCGCGCTGCACCGGATCGGGCTCCTCATCCTCGAAGGCCACCTCGGCCACTGCGTCCGCAAGGGCATCGAGGAAGGGCACGCCGAGGAGGCGATTGAGAACTTCACGGACTCGCTGGAGCAATACGTCGGCATCAAGTAAGGAGGGCGTCGCCATGGGTTGTTGCTGTTGTTGTGGCGAGGGGGCGGCGACGGAAAGCCGTCCCGCCGAGGGAGCGCCCGCCCGGAAGTCCTTGGTTGAGAGGATCGAGGGGCTGTGCGAGGCGGCGATGTCGTGGTGGGTCATCGCGGCGAGCGGACTTTGCGTGTTGGCGGGTCTTGTCCCGCACGTGCGGGGCGGTCACGCCGGGTGCGCGGGCTTTTCGCCGTGGTGGAATCCCGCGCTCGCGGCCGTCGTGTTGTGCGGTCTGCCCCTCGCGTATCACGCCCTGAAGACGCTCGTCACGCGGCGCAAGATCACGTCGGGCCTCCTCATCACGATGGCGATGGCCGCGGCCCTGGCGATTGGCGAGACGTTCGCGGCGGGCGAGGTGGCGTTCATCATGGCCATTGGCGAGAAGCTGGAGGCCTTCACCGTCGGTCGCGCCTCCAAGGGCGTCCGGGCGCTGATCCGCCTCAAGGACGCCGTCAAGCGGAACATCGCCGTGGGCGAGCTTGTCTCCGTCGCGCCCGGCGAGGCGTTCCCCTGCGACGGGACGGTGACGGCCGGCGAGACGACGGTCGACCAGTCAATCGTCACGGGCGAGTCCGTCCCCGTCAAGAAGGTCGCGGGCGACGCCGTCTACACGGGGACGCTCAACCGCTACGGCCGCGTCGAGATCCGCGCCACCGCCGTCGGGGCGGACACGAGCCTTGAGAAGATCATCCGCCTTGTCAACGAGGCGAACGGCCACAAGGCCCCGATGCAGCGCCTCGCCGACCGCTGGGCGTCGATCCTCGTGCCGGCCGCGCTCGTCGTCGCGCTGGCGACGCTCGGCGTCTGCGCCCTCGCGCTCGGCATCCCGTGGCGCGAGAGCCTCACGCGCGCGGTGACGGTGCTCGTCACGTTCTGCCCGTGCGCGCTCGCGCTCGCCACGCCGACGTCCATCATGGCCGCGATTGGCCAGGCGACGAAGCGCGGCGTTCTCGTCAAGACGGGCGAGGCGCTGGAGCGGATGGGCGCGGTCGACACCGTGGCGTTCGACAAGACGGGGACTCTCACGACGGGGACGTGGGCGAACGCGCTCTCCCGCGACGACGAGGGGCGCATCCTCGCGGGCGCGAAGATGGACGTCGCCGACGAACTGCGCGAGACGGCGCCGCAAGCGGTGGCGGATCTCCGCGCGATGGGCGTCAGATCCGTCCTCCTGACGGGCGACCGGCGGGAGATCGCCGAGCGGTTCGCCGCCGCCTGCGGGATCGCGGACGTGCGGGCGGATCTCCTCCCGGCGGAGAAGGTGGACGCCGTCAAGGCCCTCGCGGCCGAGGGGCGGCGCGTCGCCATGGTCGGCGACGGCGTGAACGACGCCGCCGCGATGAAGTTCGCCGACGTGGGCATCGCCATGGCCGGCGCGGGGACGGACGTCGCGACGGAGGCGAGCGACATCGCCATCATGAACGACGACGTCTCGTCCGTCGCCTACGTGAAGCGGCTCGCCTCGGCGTGCCTGAACACGATCCGCTTCAACATCACGCTTTCGATGAGCATCAATTTCGTGGCGGTGCTGCTCGGCGTCCTCGGGTTCATGTCGCCCGTCGTCGGCGCGCTCGTCCACAACGCGGGTTCGCTCCTCGTCGTCCTCAACGCGGCGCTGCTCTACGACCGGAAGCTGTCGGGTCGGCGCGGACGCCCGTTCCGCCAGAATTCGTGATTTGCGATTTGCCGAGAGGGGCGGAATTTGGTAAAATATTGGGTCAATGTTTGGATTCCTGAAAAGAAAGAGAAATGGGCCGGTCGTTTACGCGCGAGCGGAGCACTGCATTTCGCGGCAAAACATCGACCCTGACGCCCTGCGCGTCCTCCGCCGCCTCTCGGAACTCGGACACACGGCGTATCTCGTCGGCGGCGGCGTCCGCGACCTGCTCCTCGGCCGCGAGCCCAAGGATTTCGACGTCGGCACGTCGGCGAAGCCCAAGGAGGTCAAGCGGGCGTTCCACAACTGCTTCCTCGTCGGCCGCCGCTTCCGCCTCGCGCACGTCCGCTTCGGCGAGAAGGTCATCGAGACGGCGACGTTCCGCCAGAACTCCCAGACGGTCGGCGAGATCATCGAGCACGCCGCCGAGGGCCCCTTCGAGGACAACACGTTCGGAACGCCCGAGACGGACGCCTACCGCCGCGACTTCACGGTCAACGGGCTTTTCTACAACATCCGCGACTTCTCCGTCATCGACTACGTCGGCGGGATGAAGGATCTCAAGGCCAAGGTCATCCGCTCCATCGGCGACCCCAACATCCGCTTCCAGGAGGATCCCGTGCGCATGATGCGGGCGATCAAGTTCTCCTCGCGCCTCGGCTTCAAGATCGAGCGCAAGACGGCGGAGGCCATCCGGCGCCACCACGCCTGCATCCTGACGGCGGCCGTCCCGCGCGTCTGCGAGGAGGTCTTCCGCCTCTTCCCGTATGGCTGCAGCGCCGACGCCTTCGCGAAGATGTTCTCCTTCGGGTTGCTCTCGGATCTGATCCCCTCCTTGGGCGCGTTCCTGACGGTGCGCGGCGGCGCGGACGCCCTCGTCCCCTACCTGAAGGTGCTCGACACCTACGAGAAGCGCATGAGCGCGCAGGGCTTCGAGGTTTCCAACGGCCTTCGCGCCGCCGTCTTGATGACGCCCCTCTTCCGCGCCGAGCGCAAGGACGGCGCGTCGCGGCGCATCATGCAGGATCTCCTCAAATCCCTGAAGATCCCCAAGGCCGTCTACTTCACGGCCGTCACGCTGCAGGAGTCGATGCGCCGCCTCCAGACACCGCCCTCGAAGGGCAAGAGCCATTTCATCCACAATCGAGACTTCCTGGACGCGCTCGATTACAACCGAATCGTCCTGCGCGCGGAGAACCGCCCGGAGGACACGCTCAACGACTGGGCGACGCTTTACGAAGAGAAAGGACCCGACAATGAAGAGCCACGCGAATCCTGAGTTCCTCCCCCTGATCGAATGGTGGGAGAAAGACGGCAAGAAAATCCTCCTTGTCCTCGTCGTCCTCGTGGCGGCGTGGGGCGGTTTCCGATACTGGAAATCGTCGCGGGCGCAGGCGCAAGTCGCCGCCTCCCAGGCGTTGCTCTCCGCGTGGACGACGCAGGAGCTTGAGGACGCCGTCGCGACCTACGGCTCGCAGAAGTGCGGCGCGATCCTGACGCTCCGCCTCGCCAAGAGCTATTTCGACGAGGGGCGCTACGAGGAGGCCCTGCAGCAGTATGACGCGCTTCTCGCCGTCCCTCTCGACGGCTTTGAGGCCGTCCCCGCCCTCGGTCGGGCGCACGCCTTGGAGGCGTTGGGCCGCTTCGCGGAGGCGCGTGACGCCTTCGCGGCCGTCCTCGCGTCGCACGCGGACACGCCCTTCGCCCTGACGGCCACGCTCGGCCTCGCGCGCACCCGCGCCGAACTGGGCGAGAAGGAGGAGGCTCTCAAACTCCTCGCGGAGACCCGCGCGCGCGTCGCGTCGAACGAGATGGCGGCGATGCGCATTGACAACACGAAAAAACTGATTGAGCGCAAGAAATGATCATCCTGTTGAAGAAGGGCGCGTCGAGCGCCCAGGTTGAAAGTCTCAAGGATCTCCTGCGGGCGAACCATGTCGAGCCGCACGTCTCGGAGGGTTCGCTCCAGACGATCATCGGCTGCGTCGGCGACGTCGCGCATCTGGACCCCGGCATCTTGGAGGCGATGGATGTCGTCGAGCAAGTCCAGCGCATCCAGGAGCCCTACAAGGCCGCGAACCGCAAGTTCCACCCCGACGACTCCGTCATCGACATGGGCGGCGTCAAGATCGGCGGCGGCGCGTTCGCCGTCATCGCGGGCCCCTGCTCCGTCGAAAGCGAGGCGCAGCTCGTCGGCATCGCCCGCGCCGTGAAAGCGTCGGGCGCGACGCTCCTGCGCGGCGGCGCGTTCAAGCCGCGCACGTCGCCCTACGCCTTTCAGGGCTTGGGCGCGGAGGGACTGCGGCTTCTCACGGTCGCGAAGCGCGAGACGGGCCTGCCCATCGTCACGGAACTCATGGACTTCAAGGACATCGAGCTTTTCAACGACGTCGACGTCATCCAGATCGGGGCGCGGAACATGCAGAACTTCAACCTCCTCAAGGAGGTGGGGTCCTACACGAAAAAGCCGATCCTCCTCAAGCGCGGCATGAGCGCGACGCTTCAGGAACTGCTGATGAGCGCGGAATACATCATGGCCTCCGGGAACGAGAACGTGATCCTCTGCGAGCGCGGCATCCGCACGTTCGAGACGGCCTTGCGGAACACGCTCGACCTCGGCGTCGTGCCGCTCCTCCACACGCTCTCGCACCTGCCCGTCGTCGTTGACCCCTCGCACGCGACCGGCCGCGCCGCGTTCGTCGAGCCGGCCGCCGTCGCCGCGACGGCGATTGGCGCGGACGGCCTCATCATCGAGGTCCACAACGACCCGCCGCACGCGAAATGCGACGGGGCGCAGAGCCAGACGCCGGAGATGTTCGACGAGACGATGCGTCGCGTCCGCAAGATCCGGGAGGCGCTTGCGTGAATGTGGCCATCATCGGGCTTGGCCTGATTGGCGGATCTTTTGAAAAGGCGTCGCGCCGCGCGGGTTTCACCGTGGCGGCGCTTCACCATCAGGACGAAACCGGCTTCGAGGCGGCCGACGTGATTCTCGTGTGCCTGCCGCCCGCGGCCATCGTGCCGTGGATCGCCGCGCACGCGCCGCGCTTCAAGAAGGGCGCGTGCGTCATCGACATCGCGGGCATCAAGCGCGGCATCCTCTCGGCGTTCCGTCGCGCGTTTCCGACGCCGCCGACCGCGTGGACGTTCGTGGGTGGCCACCCCATGGC
>CAVKTW010000085.1:0-5768 GCA_963659085.1 Candidatus Methanomethylophilaceae archaeon
CGTTCGGAGACTGTGACATACGCCGACTTTAGTGGTCATATCGCGGCTGAGCTCTCCGATATGCCAAGAGTCACGGCTTGGCACGCCAGTGGCTACACGGCGGTGCCGGAGCCGTCGTCGGCGATGTTGGTGATGCTTGGCATGGGGCTTTTGGCGTTGAAGCGTCGGAAATAAGATGAAATTAAAAACACTTCTCAAAGAAGAAGTCGCTCAGGCCGAACGCATCGGACTGGGCGATTTAATCATAGTCGCCTTTTTGGCGCTCTTCGTTTTCTCCTGTTCGTGGCTGTGGGAGTTCCCGTGGCTTCTGCCGGAGGCGTGGAACGACTCCATCGTCGCCGCCTCGTTGCGCCCCGCCGCGACGATTCTCTCAAGCGCGATCACGTGGTCGTCGTCGATCCTCTTCTCGATCTTCGGCATTCAGATGGGCGTCGGCGTGTTGCGCATGGTGGGGCATCTGTCCATCGCCGTCTTCGCCGTCCTCTGCTACGCCGTCTTCCGCGAATGGCTGACGCTCGCCATGCGCCGGCGGCCGCAGCACTCCCCTCGGCGGACGCTCGTCATGCGCCTGGCCTCGTTCGTGGGCGCGTGCATCTTCGTCTTCTCGGAGCCCGTGTGGATGGCGGGGCAGTGCTTCTCGCAGACGACGATCTTGCTCGGCTTGACGCTCGCCACGCTGGAGTTCTTCTTCGTCTTCCTGCGCAAGGGCACGCTGAAATACGCCTACCTCTCGTCGCTGACGCTGGGGCTTCTCTCCTCGACGACGCCGCTTGGGCTTCTGATCGGCCTGCTCCTCATCTCGGTGACGGTCTTCGTCTACAAGGTGATGCCGACGCTCTCCTCGCCGCTGTTGCGCCCCGCCGTCTTCGAGGTCTCGAAGTGGCACATGACGTTCATCTTCCTGCTCTCCTTCGTCTTCGGCATCCTCTTCAACGCCATCGTCTACGTGAACCACGGCGGCCTTGAGGTGACGGCGGGTTCCATCGGCGACGTCCCGATGGCGTATCTCCTGGAGTATTCGCACCGCCTGCTCTCGTCCGCCGACCTGCCGGGGTGGATTCTCCTCGTCGGCGTGTGCATCGTGCCGTTCGTCATCTCGCTCATCCGCTTCGCGGACAGCGCGGACGAGGAGCGGTTCCTGCCCTACTCCTACGGCATCGTCTACTTCATCTGCGGGTTGTTGGCGCTGTCGCAGTCGTCGCTCATCCCGTCGCTTTGGTTCTTCGAGCATTTCCCGATCGCCTCGGACTACCTGCTCTCGTCGGCCCTCTTCTGCCTCGCGGCGACGGCGGCCTTTTCCATCACGATCCTCGGCGTCGACGCGCTCTGCCGCAACCACGCGCACTTGGAGTCGATCATGTTCGGCGATGGCGACGAGGATGAGCAGGAGGAGGGCGCGCGCCCGAAGGCGGAGCGGCCTCTGCCGCGCATCCTCAACGCGGTCCGCCACATCGGCCTCGTCCTCGTGCCCGTCTTGGCGATCCTCTTCATGATTCCGGGGCGCGTCAAGACGTCCTCCCGCGCCATGCTCGCGCTCATCCGCGATTTCGTGCGCGAGGTCGTCCGCGAGTCGGAGGGCGCGACGGTGCTCTTCACGGACGGCAACCTCGACGCCGCCATCGAGTTCGAGTCGGCGCGGCAGGGCCAGCCCCTCCTCTGCTACTCGCTCATGGGCGGCGAGGGCTTGCGCGGCCAGTATCTGCGGACGCGCAACCTGCCGGACGGCGAAGACCTCTTCTCGTTCAAGATCGACACGGCCATGGGGCTGCGCTCGTGGATTCGCGACAAGCCGGAGCGTCTCGGCAACACCGCCGCGCTCATGGGCTTCGACTTGTGGAAGCGCGACGGCAAGGCCCTGCCCGCGATGAGCGGCGTCCTCTCCAAGCCCACGGGCTTCTCGTCCGAGGAGGCGCGTGTGCGCGGCATCGAGGCGTCGCACGAGCTCATCAACCGCGTCTTCGACATCCTCAAAGTCTCGACGGGCATCTCGAAATGCACGGACGCGGAGATCCGCCGCCTCTTCTACGTCGTCCAGTGGCGTCTCGCGCGGATGTGCATCTACCGCAGCGAGGTCGACGACGCGAAGGGCGACGCCGACGCGGCCATCCGCGAGCAGGCGCTCGCGAAGCAGCTCAACGAGAGCAACGAGGTCTACAAGAACCTCATCGCCGACATGGAGCGCCGCCAGCGGTTCATGATGCAGGCGTTGACGCCCCGCGAGGGCTTGCAGCTCGCGCTCGTCCGCGCCGACTTCACGCTGGGGAAAGTCTACGCCGAGACGATCCTCTCCGCCGACGCCGACGAGCCGAACGCGAACTTCGCGCTGGGGATGTATTACCTGCGCCTCCACCAGCTCTCGCTCGCCGAACGGTATCTCCTCCGCTGCCTCATCCGCAAGCCGAACGAGCCGGCGATCTACAACAACCTCGCCATGCTGCAGTTGGAGCTCAAGAAGTTCGACGCCGCGCTCTCGAACGTCGACAAGGCGTTGAAGATCATCCCCGACTCGGCGGAGGTCATCGACACGCGCCGCCGCATCCTGGAGGCGATTGAACTGGAGAAGACCGCGCCCAAGGCGAAATGAAGTTTGTCGGATTCTTCCTTGCCGAGCTGGGCGCGTTCGTCCTCCTGCTCGCCCGCGCCGTCGCCTTTTTTCCGCACGTCCTTTTCGACGACGACGCGCGGCGCGACCTCTTCCGGCAGCTTTACGCGACGGGCATCCGCACGCTCCCCGTCGTCACGGTCGTCTCGCTCTTCATGGGGATGATCCTCTCCCTGCAGGTGGGCGTCGAGCTCGCGCGCTTCAACCAGGAGACTTACCTCGGCGCGGCGGTCATGCTCACGCTCCTGCGCGAGATGGCGGCGTTCTGCTGCGGGATTTGCCTGTCCGCGTGCGTGGGCTCGGCCATCGCGGCGGAGTTGGGGACGATGAAGATCAACGAGGAGATCGACGCGCTCCACGTGATGCGCATCTCCCCCGTCCGCTTCCTCGTCGCGCCGCGCGTCCTCGCGCTCGTCTTGATGAGCCCCGTCATCGCGTTCTACTGCGCGATGATCGGCACGTTGGGCGGCGGCATCGTCGCCGAGACGCAGTTGGCGGTCGACTTCTCGCAGTATGTGGCGAGCGCCCTTTGGATGGCGACGGGGCGCGACCTCGCCGTGGGTCTCTTCAAGTCGGCCGTCTTCGGGCTTTTGATCGGCGTCATCGCCGCCCACGTGGGGCTCAAGACCTCCCTTGGCGCGACGGGCGTGGGCAAGTCGACGCAACGCTCCGTCATCGTCTCGTTCCTCGCGATCCTCATCTCCGGGTATATGATCACCCGCCTCTTCTGCGAATGATGGACACACTCGTCGAGTTCCGCAACGTCTCGAAGGCCTTTGGCGAGAAGAAGGTCTTGGACGGGCTTTCGTTTTCCATCGAGAAGGGCGAGATCCTGGCGGTCGTCGGCGCGAGCGGCACGGGCAAGTCGGTCACGCTCAAGCACATCGCGGGGTTGATCGCGCCCGACGCGGGCGAGGTCGAGACGCGCACCTCGCGCATCGGCTACCTCTTCCAGTCGGGGGCGCTCCTCGCGTGGATGACGGTCGCGGAGAACGTCGCGCTCCCTCTGCGCGAGACGACCGCGCTCGCCGAGGCGGAGATCGACCGCCGCGTCGACGCCGCGCTCGCGGCCGTGGGGCTTTCGGACGCCGCCGACCTCTACCCCGCCGAGATCTCCGGGGGAATGCAGAAGCGGGCGGGTCTCGCGCGGGCGATTGTCCGCGAGACGGACTTGATTCTCTACGACGAGCCGACGTCGGGCTTGGATCCCGTCACCTCCGCGCGGATTCTCTCGCTCATCCGCGAGATCCACGCGGCGCGGCGCGTCACCTCGGTCTTGGTCACGCACGACATCCTGCCCACCCTCAAGGTGGCGACGCGCATTCTCATGCTCGACGGGGGGCGGGCGATCCTCTGCGCGAGCCCGGAAAAGTTTCTTGAGTCGACGCATCCGCGTGTCCGGGAGTTCATCGCGGCGGCGAAGGGAGAAGGACAATGAAACGGAAAAACGAAACGTTCTCGCAAATCCTGGTCGGCACGTTCATGCTCGTCGTGCTCGTCCTGTTGGGGTATTTCACCATCGTCATCTCCGGGGTGGACGTCTTCTCGACGCGCCACCGCGTGCCGCTTCGGATCACCTTCACGCACGTCGGCGGGCTCAAGGCGCGCGACAACGTGATGTATCGCGGCACGAAGGTGGGGGCCGTCGACCACGTGGAGGTCTCGCCCTCCAACCTGACGGTCGTCGCGCTCATCGACGAGCACGTCATCCTGCGGTCGACGGCGCGGGCGCGCGTCTGCACGCTCTCCATGCTCGGCGGCTACTACCTGAGCCTCGACGAGGGGACGGGCGAACCGCTCGATTTCAGGGCGACTGTCCTCAAGGGCGACCCGCCCACGGACTGGATGGAGGATGTCTCGCGCATCGCGAGCAACCTCAACAAGCTCACGTCCCGCGAGGAGGTCGAGACGGTCGTCACGAACTTCGCCGTCCTCTCGGAGCGGATGCGCGAGATCTCCGAGGCGGCCGCCGAGATCATGGCGCGGATCGCGCGTGGCGAGGGGACGGTGGGGCGGCTGCTCTCGTCGGACGAGGTTCTCTACACCGACTTGCGCGGCGCGGTCGAGGCCACCTCCAACGCGATGGCGCGGGCGGACGCGGCGTTCGACGGCATCGCCGCGATCACGGAGAGTCTGCGCGACGAGCAGACTCTCGCCGACTTGAAGGGCGGCATCGCCGCCTTCCGCGCCACCGCCGAGAGCCTCAACGCGGGCGACCTCATGGCGCGGGCGAAGGAGCTTGTCGCGAGCCTGAACGCCGTCGCCGCGCGCATCGAGTCGGGCGAGGGGACGCTTGGGAAGCTCGCGCAGGATCCGAGGCTCTACAATGAGCTCGACGGGCTTCTGCGCGACGCGCGGCAAGTCCTCGACAACTACCGCGACACGACCCCCATCTCCACGTTCTCGTCTCTGGCGACGGGCGCGCTGTGAGCGTTTCCGAGGCCTATGTTGGCAGACTCGCGCCGTCGCCGACGGGGGCGCTCCATCTCGGCAACATCCGCACCTTCCTCATCGCCTATCTGCGGGCGCGTTCGCAGGGCGGGAAAGTCATCTTGCGGATCGAGGATCTCGACCATCCGCGTGACAAGGCGGGGGCAACGCCCGCGCTTCGCGAAGACCTCGCGTGGCTCGGCTTCTCGTGGGATGAGGAATTCGTCCAAAGCGAACGCCGCGCGATCTACCGCTCGGCGCGTGATTTCCTCCTTGAGCGGCGTTTGATCTATCCGTGCGTCTGCTCGCGGCGCGACGTGGAGGCGGCGCAGTCGGCGCCGCACGAAGGCGAGCAGCTTTTCTACGCGGGGCGTTGCCGCGACCGATTCGAGTCGTGGGCGGCGGCGTTCGCGGCGAAGGGGGCGGCGCCGTGCTGGCGGTTTCGTGTCGAGAAGGGCGCGGTCGTCTCGTTCGACGACGGCTTCGCCGGGTCGTTCACGCAAGATGTCGGCGCGACCTTGGGCGACTTTCCGTTGGCGCGTGACGAGGACGGCGCGGGCTACACGCTCGCCGCGACGGTGGACGATCTGCTCATGGGCGTGACGGAGGTTGTGCGCGGCGACGACCTCCTGCCCGCGACACCGGCGCAAATCCTCCTCGCCCATTCCCTCCTCCCCTGGGCCCACTCCCCATTCCCCGCTCCCCAATCTCCCCCATTCCCCATTCCCCATTCCCC
>CAVKTW010000086.1:0-4332 GCA_963659085.1 Candidatus Methanomethylophilaceae archaeon
CGCCGATGGCGCGTCCGACGCTCCCGTAGCCGACGACGGCCGCGCGCGTCCCGGCGACGGTGAAGCACCGGTCGCTCAACTCGGCACGCGGCCAATTCGGGACGGCCGACGGCCGCGTCCCGCCGTAGCCCGCGTAGTCGCGGACGGCGAAGAAGCCGCGCGACCAGGCGAGGACGAACGCCGCGACGGATTCGGACATCATCGCGCCGTGGAAGTGTCCGAAATGGACGCGCACGCCCGTCGGGGCGGCCTGCGAGACGAGTTCGCGTCCGGCGCCCGGCGTCGCCAGGACTTTCAGCTTCGGGGCTTTCGCGAACCACTCTTCCTTGAAATGCCACGTGAGAACGTGCGTCGCCGTGGGCAGTTCGCGGAGGAACGCGCGGTCGCTCCGCACCGAGACGACTTCGGCCCGGCGCGGCAGGATCGTTTTCAGGAAGGCGAGGTCAGCCGCGCTCGCGCGAAAGCACGTTTCCGGCCAGTTCAGGAAAACGACGAGTCTCATCACGGCTCGTTCAACGCCCCCTTGTAGGCGACGCGGCGGACTTTGCCGATGGACGTCCGCTCCAGCGGCTCGCGCGAGACGACCCATTTGCGGACGCGCTTGTAGTCGGCGAGCTCCGCGCACCGCTCCTGCGCCTGCTTGAGGGCGGTCTTCTCCATCTCCTCCCACGCGGGCGTTTCCCCGCCGTTCATGTCCTTGAACCACTCCTCGTCCGGGTGGATGATCGCGCCCACCTTCTCGCCGGGGTCGTCGCCCTGCGTGTAGCCGACGACGACGACATCGGCGACGGACGGCTCCTTGGCGATGGTGTTCTCGACCTCCTCCGGGTAGATGTTCTTGCCCTCGCGGTTGACGATGAGAGCCTTCTTGCGGCCGCGAATCGTGATGAAGCCGTCCTCGTCCATGGACGCGAGATCCCCCGTGCGGAACCAGAGGCCGCCCGTGCCGTCGTCCTCGAACGACTCGGCCGTCGCGTCGGGGTTGTGGTAGTAGCCCTGCATGACGATGGGGCCCTTCACTTGGATCTCGCCCACGCCGTGCTCGTTCTGGTCGGCGAGGCGCACCTCGATGCCGCCGATGGCCGGCCCGATTGTCCCGAACTTGATGACCTCCGGCGGGCAGACCGAGACGATGGGCGAGCACTCGGTGAGGCCGTAGCCCTCCAGGAAGCGGACGTGGATGCGCTTGAAGCACTCCATGACCGGGCGCGGGCAGGGGGCGCCGCCCGTGATGAAGAAGCGCAGCTTGCCGCCGAGGCGCATCTTCACCATGTGCATGACGGGCCCGCGCAGGCCGATCTTCATGAGGAACCGCGCGACGGCCGACTTCGCGAGACCCGCCTCGATCTTCGCGTGCATCTTCTCCGCGAGCAGCGGCACCGCGCAGATGACGGTCGGCTTCAAGTCGTGGATGTCCTGGCCGACCGTGCGCAGCGACTGGCAGAAGCTCATCGACGCGCCCTTCATCATCGAGGCGATGAAGTTGGCGGAGAAGGAGAAGGCGTGGAAGAGCGGCAGGACGACGAAGAAGGAATCCTTCTCCGTCACCGTCCCGAAGAGCGTGAACGCGCCCTCCAAGTCGGCGATGAAGTTCCCGTGCGTCAGCATCGCGCCCTTCGGCTTGCCGGTCGTGCCGGAGGTGTAGATGATCGAGGCGATGTCCGAGGGCTCGGCGACGTGGCTGTCGAACCACGCGCCGCCACCCGCCACGCGCAGGCTCTCGTAGGAGACGACGTCGATGCGGTTCAGGATCTTCTGCCCCGCGTTGACGGGCCCGTCCACGACGACGATGCCGCGCAGGCACGGAAGATCCTTCGCGATGGTGAGCATCATGCGCAGATGCGCGCGGTCGGTCGTCACGACGCGAACCTCGCCGTCCCGCAAGATGTAGGACACCTCGTCGTTGTGGAGCTTGGGGTCGATGGGGACGACGGCGACGCCCGTCCCCGCCTGCGCGAGATACGCGTCGAGCCACAGCGGCGAGTTGTTGAGGATGATGGCGGCGTTCTCCTCGTGCGGCACGAGCGAAAACGCGCGGCCGTAGCCCTCGGCCACCTCGCGGACGGTCGCGAGGCTCTCGCGCCACGTGCGCCGCCGCCAGGCGCCGTCCTCGTGCCACACGCAGGCGACGCGGTTCGGGAACAACTGCGCGTCACGCTCCAGCAAAGTTCTGATCGTCATATCCCCTCCTTGTTTTCAAACTGTCAAAGCGCGGCACCCTCGAACTCGCGGATCACGTCGAGCAGCTGCTCGGCGAGGTCGGGGTCCTCCTCGAAGATGTTCACATTGTCGGAATACGTCACGTTGCAGAGGTTGGCCTTGACCGCGATGAAGCGGTCGACCTTCTCGCCGCGCCGATTCCCGCGCCCCGTCTTCTCGCGGTCGAGGACGCCGTGGTTGACGAGGTGCTGAAAGATGTCGTTCGCGTCCTTCGGGGCGATCTGAAGACGCGCCGTGCGGATGTTCGCCCACGACTCGGCCGTGTGCCGCTTCGCGAAGTCGTTCGAGACGAGTTCGCTCGTCCCGCGCCTGACGAGGACGAGGCCGTTGCCGTAGATCTCGACGCCCGTGCGCCGGATGGGGTCGCGGTTCATGTCGTAGTATTGGATCTGAACCCAGTTGAGCGAGGACTCCTTGACCGTGATGTAGGGGTCGACCCAAAAGGGCCCGCACCCCGACAGGGCGGCGAGACACGCGGCGGCAAGCGAGAGGAGCGCGGTTTTCATCATGAGGAAAGCCTCGCGTTGGCGACAAGCCCCACCCCGTGGAGCGTGAGCGTCGGGTCGATGACGAAGGGAAGGCCCGCGTCGCGGAGCGCCCAACGCGCGAAGCCGCCCGTCGCGACGAGCGCGAAGTCCGTGCGGAAGTTCGCCCGAAGCTGCGTGACGATCTCGCGCACCATGCCCCGGTAGCCGACGAGCGCGCCGAAGCGCATCGCCTCCTCGGTCGAGCGTCCGATCTTCGGGGCGCGGCCGCGCCCCAGCTCCATGCGCGGCAGTTTCGCCGTCCGCTCGAAGAGGTAGTCGCGCATGAGGGGGAAGCCGGGCGCGATGACCCCGCCGCGCCACACGCCGCCCGCCGTGACGACGGCCGCCGTCAACGCCGTGCCGAAGTCCATGACGAGCACGGGGGCCCCGTAGCGCGAGAGCGCCCCCGCCGCGTCGGCGAGGCGGTCGGCCCCGATTGTCTCCGGCGTGGGGTAGTCGATTTTCAAAAGCGGCGAGTCCGCGAAATCCCGGTGGGTGACTTGGTGGAAGCGCAAGCCACGCACGTGCGCCGACTTCTTCCACTTGGCGTCGCGGGACGGGACGACCGAGGCGTAGGCGACGGCGTCGACCTTGCCGAAATCCCCAAGCGCCCCAAGGCCGCAGATGCGCTCGTCAAAATGGCGAACATGGCTCACACGGCCGCGGGACCAAATCCCAACGGCCGTGGAGGTGTTGCCCACGTCGATGACGAGCAGTTTCACAGTTTAGTCGCAGAGGCGCAGCTGCTGGTCGCAGAAGACGCGCACGTAGCCGTCGCGCGTGGCGGCGCGGGCGCGTTTGAGCGCGGCCGTCCACACGAGGCGGCCTTGCGCGGCCTTCGGGCATTTCGGGCACATGACGAGCTGCGTGACGGCGGCGATCTGCGTGAGCGCGACGGGATCGCCCGTGTAGGACGTCCCGATCTTCGCCAAGAGCGCGTCGGCGGCCTCCGGGGAGGCGACGAACGGCGCGAGCGCCTCGACCGTCGTCGCCTGGGCGACGAGATCCGGGTTCTTGCGCTGCCATTCGTAGGCCATGTCGTAGCCCTCGACGTGCGCCATGCCCTTGTCGTAGTCGTCGTAGGCGGTGGTGTCCGCGGACCCGAGGTCGCCCACGGGCGTGAACGCGCCATACTTTTCCGGGGTCGCGCAACCGACGAGCAAGGCCGCGCAGAGACTCGCGGCGCAGAAGGAGGTTTTCATTTGAGCAAGTCCTTTCATCAATTAGCCAAACATCGCCTGGCGCCACGGCTCGCGCATCATGTCCTCCTGGTAGAGGAAACGCTCGGCCGCCTCGTCGTTCTTGGCGTGCAGGGTGTCGGGGTCGAACTCGAACCCGCGCCCCAGACGCCACGCGACGATGGCGAGGTTGAACATCGAGGACGAGCGGAAGCTCGTCGACTCGTTGAGCGCGAACGGCGTCCGCGTGCGGCACGAGTCGATGAAGTCCGTCTGCTGCGCCTTCGGCTTCGGCAGGGCGGCGAGCGTCTCCAAGACCTTCTCCTCCGGCCAAAAGCCGTTCGCGTCCTTGATGCGCAGCGTCTTGCCGTCCTTCGCCTTCTTGTAGACGCAGAGGCCATTCGAGC
>CAVKTW010000087.1:0-3344 GCA_963659085.1 Candidatus Methanomethylophilaceae archaeon
CGCCCGCTTGGGAGGCGCGAGCTAAGCCTACCCCGAAATCGGCTGCACGCTGACAAGCAAGCACAGGTAGGCTAAAAGAGCCGCACACAACCGTCTGGCTTGCGCCAGACGCACAGAACAGGAGCGTTACCCCGAAATCGGCTGCACGCTGACAGGCAAGCACACACGGCAAACAAGCCGTCCACGCCCCTTTACCGGAAGCCGAGGATCTTGTGGAGCTGGACGCTCAACGAAAAGCCGTCGAGCTGGCGGAGGATGTCCTTGGCGAGAGCAAAATCCATCTGCCCGCCGCGCTCGCAGGGCGAGATGTAGTAGTCGTCGGCAACGATCTCGCGTTGGACGCGCCGCGCGAACGCGAGAGCCTCGGGCGAGGAGGCGACGACGCGCACCTCGTTCGCCTTTTTGAGCCGCAGGGCGTCGGGGAACTCCGCCTTGGGCGAACAGGCGACGTAATCGACGTCCTTGAGCCACGCGGCGTCGCGCGTGCCGTTCGTCTCGACCGCGACCCAATACCCCGCGCCCTTCAACGCGGCCACCAACTCGCCCAGGCCCGATTGGATCGTCGGCTCGCCACCCGTCAAGATGACGCTCTTCGACTTGAACGCGGCGATCTCGGCGAGAAGATCCGTCAGCGACAGCGAAAAGCGCGTCTCGACGCACGTGTCGCACCAAGGGCAGGCGAGGTTGCAGCCGGCGAAGCGGACGAAGACGACGGGTCGCCCCGTGTTGCGCCCCTCGCCCTGCAGCGACTCGAAAATCTCAACGAGCGGATACATCGAGAAAACTGCGCACGACGCTGAGCGCGCAGACGGCGGCCGTCTCGGCCCGCAGGACGCGCGCGCCCAAACTCACGGGCGTGGCGACGGCGAGAAGCGCGTCAAGTTCCCGCGCCGTCCAATCGCCCTCCGGCCCGATCCACACGGAAAAAGACGACGCCTCCGCCGCCGCCTTTCGGTCAAGCGCGGTCAGGGCCTGGAAGAGTGGCGGGGGCGGTGGCTCGACGAGCGCCCCCACGAAACTCACCGAACCCCGCGCCTCGGCGAGCGCCGCGTCGAAATCAAGCGGCGCGGCGACTTCGGGGATGAACACCGCGTCCGACTGCCGCGCCGCCTCCTCGGCGAGGCGGCGCCAGCGCGCGCGCTTCTCCACACGCGCCGCCGCGTCAAGCCGCACGACGACGCGCTCGGAGACGACGGGCACGAGGCGCGAGACGCCGAGTTCCGTCGCCTTCTCGACCGTCCAGTCCCAGCGCGCGGCCTTCGTCAGCGCGGCGAAGAGTTCCAGCCGCCGCCTCGGCCGTGGATGCTCGACAAGATCCGCCACGGGGACGAGACCCGTGGGCGCGAACCGGCAGAGCCGTGTGCGTCCGTCGCCGTCGAAGAGCTCCACCGCCTCGCCGTCCTTGAGCCGCAGGACGCGCAGATGCCGCGCCGCCTCCCGCGAGAGCGTGGGCGCGTCGGACACAAGTTCCGCCGACTCGACGAGGAGACGGTGCATGAGCCTACCTCGCGTCCTTGCGCGTCCGCGCCTTGAGGAAGAGCCTCAAAGGCGCCCCCTCCAGCCCGAAGCGCGCGCGGACGCTGCGCTCCAGATACGCGAGGTAGGCGTCCGTGACGAGCGTCGGGTCGTTGACGAAAAGCCGCAGCGTCTGCGGGCGCGTCGAGACTTGCAGCGCGTAGTAGACCTTGAGCCGCTTGCCGCGCACCATGGGCGAGAGCGTCTTCTTCGCGGCGATCTCGATCGTGCGGTTGAGGATGCCGGTGGGCAGTTTCATCGAGGCGTTCGCCGCCACGCGGTCGATGGCGTCGACCGTCCGGCGGATGTTGTAGCCGGAGGCGTTCGAGCAGAAGACGATGGGCGCGAACGCGAGGAACGGCATCATCCGGCGGACGGCCTCGGCGGCCTCGCGCTCGCTCGTGACGCCCTGCTCGCCCGCGAGATCCCACTTGTTCATCATGACGACGCACGCCTTGTGGGCGTCGAGGATCTTGCCCGCGATGCGCTTGTCCTGCATGGTGGGCCCCAGCGTCGGGTCGAGGATGAGGACGACGACGTCCGCCTCCTCGATGGCCCGCTCGGAGCGGAAGAGCGAGAAGTTGTCGATGCTCGTCTTCGACATCTTCGTGTGCGGCTTGAGCCCCGCCGTGTCGACCAAGAGGTAGTGCCGCGCGTCGGGCCCCGAGCCGATCACGAAGGGGACCTCGACGGCGTCGCGCGTCGTGCCCGCCACCTCGGAGACGATGACGCGCGGCGCGTTGAGGAGCCTGTTCACGTAGGAGCTCTTCCCGACGTTCGGCCGCCCGACGATGGCGACGCGCAACGGCGTCGCCGCGTCCGCCTCCGTCCCGCCCTCGGGCAACCCTTGGACGCACGCGTCGAGGAGCGCCTCGACGCCGCGCCCGTGCTCGGCGGAGATCGGCAGGACGGGAATCCCGAAGCGTTCGAACTCCAGGGCGCGGTCGTCGTCGGCGGGCAGGTCGCACTTGTTGGCGGCGATGAGGCATTTGACGCCGGAGTCGCGGACGCGCGCGATCACCTCGCTGTCGAGCGGCACCAGACCCTCGCGCGCGTCGACGACGATGACGCAGACCGCCGAGTCCTCGACCGCCAGCGCGGCCTGGCGGCGCGTCTCGCCGTCGAGGGGGTCGCCCGTCACGCGCGTGTCGAACGCGATGCCGCCCGTGTCGACGAGCAGCACCTTGCGGCCGAGAATCTCCACCTCGCGCGTCACGCGGTCGCGCGTCACGCCCGGCTGGTCGAAGACGATGGCGACGCGCTTTTTCGCGATGCGGTTGAAGAGCGCGCTTTTGCCCGTGTTGGGCCGGCCGACCAGCGAGACGACGTTCATGACAAGACCTCCCTTAGGCCATCACTGACCAGAAGACGCAGAAGAAATGGCAGACGGTGCCCGCCAGCACGAAGAGATGCCAGACCATGTGCGCGTAGGGGAGCGACTTCCAGAGGTAGAAGACGCAGCCGAGCGTGTAGAGTCCGCCGCCGAGCGTGAGCCACATCGTGCCCATGCCCTGCAGGGAGCGGATGAGCGGGACGATGGCCAGCACCGCGACCCAGCCCATGATGACGTAGGCGAGCGTCGAGATGTAGCGGAAGCGTCCCGTCGTGCGGATCTTGAAGAGGATGCCGACGAGCGTCAGCCCCCACTCGATGCCGAAGATCGTCCAGGCGAGGCCCGGATGCGTCGGTCGGAGCGAGACGAGGCAGAACGGCGTGTAGCTGCCCGCGATCAGGAAGAAGATCGCCATGTGGTCCATCACGTGGAGGACGCGCTTCGCGGGCTGGTACTGCACGGCATGGTAGGTGGACGAGACCGCATAGAGGAGAAT
>CAVKTW010000088.1:0-6033 GCA_963659085.1 Candidatus Methanomethylophilaceae archaeon
ACTTCTTCGACGAGATGGAACGCGAGCACGGCTTCGCGCCCGTCGGGCTCAACCCGATGCAGAGGATTCTCTACGCCTGCTGCCGCCGCCGTCTCTACGCGCTTGCGCGCCTGCTCGTCATCCTGACCTGACCTCAACTTGAACGCCGTTCGCATACGCTGGGGAAGTTCATCCTGACGGGAAGCGCCGTGCCGCCGGACGACAAGCGGCGGAAACTCGTCTGCCACGGCGGCCTTGAGGCTGGGCCCGGACGACCTGCTGAACGACCTCAAGACGTTCGGGTTCGTCTTCGAGGCTCTCGTCGCCCGCGACCTGCGTACATATGCAGACGCTTTGGACGGCTCGGTCTCGCCTTATAAGGACAAGAGCGGGCTGGAATGCGATCTACGCCCTGATTGCGTGAGGCTTCTGTCGCAAATATGGTATAATGTGCGACAATGAACATGGACAATTATAGGGAGGGGTCAGCACTTGCTGTCCACACGTATGACAACGCCGTCTTGATGCCGCGAACGCGCAAGCGCAAGCGGATGCGCGAACTCGGCCTCTTCGTCAACGACAAGCAAGTTCCCTGGTCAACGTCGGATGTCGTGGTTCTGCCCTCCGATACGAACGCGCCCGTCACCTTCCCCGCCGACAAGGCCGTCGAGGAGGTCATCGACGAAGAGGTCATTTTCATCGGCACGCTCTGGTGCATGTGGGGGCATCTCATCACCGACTTCGCGACGCACCTCTGGCCGGTCTTGACGCTTCCCAAGTCTCTCCGCGTCGCCTACATGGTCGGCTCGGCGACACAGACGCTGCCCGCCAACTTCAAGGGACTCCTGGCGGCGTTGGGCGTTTCCGCCGACCGCCTCGTCGAAGTCCGCAAGCCGACACGCGTCCGCAAGGTGCATTTCGGCGAACCGTCGCTCTGGCACGAGCGCGGCACGGGCGTCCTTCGCTGGACGGACGACTACGCGCGGACGATTGACGAGGCGATCTCGGGCGTCCTGGGTCCGGCGCGTCCGACGCCGCGCCGCAAAGTCTATTTCACGCGGACGGGTCTCGTGAAGAACCGCAAGGACTTCGGCGAGGCGGCCATCGAGGACGCCTATCGCCGCGCCGGGTTCGAGGTCGTCTCGCCGGAGAAACTCTCGTTCGCGGAGACGGTTCGCCTCCTGGCGGAGACGGAGACGCTGGCCGCCACCGAGGGCTCGGTCTCGCACAACGCGCTCTTCCTGCCGAAGGGCGCGCATCTGGAAATCTTGCGCAAGTGCGGTGTCGCGAACGGCTATCAGGAGGCCATCAACCGATGGCGCGAACTGGACGTCAAGGTCTTCAACGTCTCGTTCGGAAACCGGCTGGCCGTCCCGCAAGAGGCCTGCCGCGGGCCGTTCCTGCTCGGCGTCACGCCGGAGCTGGCGGCGCATTTAAACTGCGACATCGTCCCGCCCAGTCGGGGCGAGCGGTTCAGGTGCTTCCTCTGCCGCGCGAAAATGTGGCTGAAGGAACATCGGATCTGAAGGAGAGACATGACGATTGAACATTTCCTGAAACGCCTCACCTGCTGTCTCATTCCGTATGCGCGTTGGCGTCACATGATCATGCGGAATCGGCGCGACCTCGTGCGCGTCGTCGAGGCGGACGGCACGGAGCGTCCATTGCGGCTTTTCGAGTTCCGCAAACTTTACGTGACCGAAGGCAATGGCCTTTCGGGAAACGTGGTTCGCGTTGCCGCTTCTCCTGGGGGGGGGGGGGTATCGGCTCAACGTCGCGTTCAACGGAAATGGAGGGACGGTTGAGGTTGGCGCAAATGTCCATGGAACGTGCGACATCTGGCTTTGGGATGACGGATGCCGCGTTCGCATCGGTGCGCGGACGTCGCTTGCCCATTGTCAGATGACTGTCACGGGCAGCGGCGTCGAGGTCGGCGAAGACTGCCTGATGGCCGACCACGTTCTTTTCTACGCAGGCGACGCGCATACGCTCATCGACCGCGCGACGGGCGAAGTCAAGGGCGCGCGACCGGCACCGATCGTCATCGGACGCCACTGCTGGCTTGGGCGCGAGTGTGTCTTCACGAAGGGCGCGGCCATCCCGCACGACACGGTCGTCGGCATCCGCGCCGTGGTGACGAAGCGGTTTGCCGAGCCGCACACCGCGCTCGCGGGATGCCCCGCGAAGGTCGTGACGGCGAACCTGGACTGGGACGGCGCGACGCCCGGCAAGTATTTGGCGCGTTCGGACTCCTAACCCCGCCGCGTCAGGGCCTTCAGCCACTCCTTGGGGTGCGTGGCGACGTAGGTCTTGCGCATGTAGTCGGCGCGGTGGCGGATGTTACGCTGGTAGCCGTAGGCGTTGAGCCGCCGCGCCGCGTCAAGGTCCTGGTCGAAGATGTGGCGAAGGAACGCCGTCAACCGCTCCTCGTGCCACGCGAACGAGTGGACGAACGAGGGCGCGGAAACCTTTTCAAGATACGCCGCGTCGTCTTGGTCGAGGCGAATGACCTCCTCGACCGCGCGCTCCACGTCGTCCCGTGAGGCGACGCGCACCAGGCAGGCGGGGTCGAAGTCCGCCGCGATGTCCGGGTTGCCGTAGTAGATCGGCACGCTGCGGACGGCGAGCGGCTCCATCACCTTCTCCGTCGTGTAGCCGGGCACAACCGAGTTCTCGAAGGCGATGTTGAACTTGTAGTTCGCGATGAACGCGGACTTGTCCGCGACGCGTCCGCCGACGTTGTTGAAGAGTTTGCCACCCGACGCGACGGGCTTGTATTTCGAAAGCCGCTTGAAGAACTCAAGTCGCAGCGGATCGCCCTCGTCGTTCGAGACGACGAATGAGCAGAAGCCGCGCTTGAGGAGCGCGGCCTTCTCGGCATCCGTCGGCGGCTTCAGCTCGCAGAGCGTCTTGAACTGCCCGTAGCGCGCGAAGAGGGGGCTTCGCAGGTAGCGGTCGCCGAACGAGAGGTCGTCGAAGCCGATGGCGTAGTCGAATTGGTTGAAGTCCGGCACGTAGCTTTCGCCGATGCAGATGAGTCGGACGGCGTTCGGATAGTCGAGGTGCTCCATCCCAAGGCCGCCGTCGATGAGGTAGTCGGGATTTCGCGTGACGAGCTCAATATCATAGAAATTCGAGAGCAGGCGATAGATCCCAAGCTTCTTCGGGTCGATTCCGTAGTAGTCCGTGAACTTGATGCGAAGTTTCTTCATACGACGCCCATTATATCATTTTGAGACTCCCCTTGCACGACGGCGCACTCTCTCGTATGGTATAATATGTGCCATGGAAAGCTTCGCGACCGAACACGTCAACATCTTGACCTTGAAGTGGGGAACGCTCTACCCGGCTGATTACGTCAATCGGATCTTTGCCGGCGTCAAGCGTCACCTTCGCCGTCCGTTCCGATTCGTCTGCGTGACGGACAACCCGGCGGGGCTTGTCGACGGCATCGAGCCAGTCGCGTTTCCGAAGAAACCCGACTGGCTGCATCCGAACGCGCGCTATCCTGGCTGGCCGAGCATCTACGTGAAGCTGCTCGTCTTCGAGAACGGCTTCGCGAACCTGAAGGGCCCGACACTCTTCCTCGACATCGACCAGATCATCACCGGAGACCTTGACGTCTTCTTCGATTACAAGCCTGGTGAATTCTGCATCATCCACAACTGGGTCGCCCTCCGCAAGCGGATCTTCCGCAAAGTCCCGTTCTGCGGAAACTCGTCCGTCTTCCGCTTTGACGCGGGCGAGAAGAGCCATTACATCTTCGAGACGTTCAAGCGGGTGTCCGCCGACGCGATGGACCCCGCAAAGTTCGGCACCGAGCAGGAATACATGACGCACGCCGTCGGCTTTGACAACGTGAACTTCTGGCCCGAGTGCTTCGTTCGCTCGTTCAAGCGCACCTGCGCCTGGCCGTGGCCTCTCAACCACATCCTCGTGCCGCGCCTGAAGAAGGACACGCACATCCTCTGCTTCCACGGCACGCCATCGCCCGAGCAGGCCATCGCCGGCTTTCGCGGCTCGAAGCACCTCGACGGCTGGACGCGCCCCGCCCCTTGGGTCAAGGAGCTCTGGGACGGAAAGGCCGGTTGACAAGGAATCGGATTGCGAGGTTTGAATGGTGATGAGCGTCATCTTGGCTGGCACGATGGCCTGCGTGGCCCTCTTGCTCGGCGTCCTGTCCATTCGCCGCCGCGAATGGCGCGGCGGACTGCTGGCGATGGCGTTCGTCTTCCTCGGTATCGCGGTCAACGAGTTGGGCTCGTTTTGGAAGTTCCTGCCACCGGCCGGCCTGAACGAGCCGGAAGTCGTCCCGATTGCCGCATCGCTCGTGCTGGCGGCCGTCAGCGCCGCCGTGTGGCGAGGCTCGACGGTGGCGGCGTTCGTCGAGATCGTCCGCAACAGGCGATTCTTCCTTTTCGTCTGGGGAATCCTGTTCGTCTCGGTCTTGCCGAACATTGCCAAAAGCCGTCCGCTCTGGGAACTGCTGGCTCCGAGAATAGCCGAAACGCGGGCCCTGCGAAGCCTGGCGCAGGAGATGATGGTGGCGTTCGGGCATTTCCTCCTGCTCAACTGGGTCGTGCTCTTCCTCAAGGACGAGTGGGAGAAATTCATTCATCGCCTTTCGCCGCACGAACACCTCCTGCGCGAGCACGAACTTGTTGAGATCGGGCGGGGGGCGCGGCGCGTCTGCTATCGGATTGGCGAGACGGGCTTCTGCGTCAAGTTCCTGCGCGAGCCGTCGGACGGACAGTCCGAGCGGAAGATTGGTTGGCGATTCCACCTGATGCTCAAGGTCGGCCGTTTCGACCGTCGGATGAACGTCAACTGCTTGGAGGCCGAGGCCATGAACCGATACCGCCGAGAGGCGGGTTCGCTTGTCGCGGCCGCGTTCCCGGAAACGGTCGAGGTCGTCTTTGACGAACGGCGCGGCTACGGCGTCCTGATGTCCTGCCTGACGAATGCGGACGGATCGCGGATCATCAGGGCCGAATACGAGATGGCGAAGCGGCGAGACCCGCACTTCGCGGACGCCTGTTGCCGGCAACTCGCCTCGTTGTTCGAGGAACTGATCGCATCTTCGGCACCGTTCTTCGAGCCGGCAAACGTGCAAGTTCAGTTCCAATCTGACGGCACGTTCCGCCTGCGGCTCATCGACTTCGAGCCGATCGACAAGAAGCTTGTCCCGCTGGCCGAATGGCTGCCGCTCGCCCGACGGATAAACTTGCGGCGCAAGACAGACCGTTATCTGGAAGGCCTCCGCAAGAAGTATGGGATCCCAACTGATGAGCCTCGCGCGGATTTGCTATAATATGCGCAGGGAATCCGTCAGACGACAGACGAACACAAGGATGTCCGACGCATGAAAACGCATTCAGATGAAAATCGCGTGAACCAAGACCTTTCAATCGCGATTCTTGGCTGGAAATCGCCCGTGACGACGCGCCACTCGTTGGAGACCTATCGGGACGCGGGTCTCTACGACTGCTGCGGCGAGTTTTTCATCTACTACAACCAGTATTCCGACGAAGACCGCGCCCTTGGCGAGGCGATGGGCGTTCGCACGTGCGGTGGCAAGGAGAACCTCGGCAACTGGGGCGGGCAGAAGAAGATTCTTGAGACTGCCAAGGGCGGCTATATCCTCTTCCTCGAAAACGACCACCCCGCCGTCGTCTCGCCGGAGGAGACGCGGCATTGGCTGACGGAGGCCCTAACCCTCCTCAAGAGCGGCAAGGCCGACATGGTCCAACTTCGGCATCGGCAGATGCTGGGCAAGAGTTACGGGTTCGGGGCAAAGCCCTTCGCCTACTACTACGTGCGCGATCTCAACCCAGCCTATGCCGACTACGTGAAGACAGCCTCCGACATCCCGGCGGACTACGACCGCGACACGATGATGCGCAAACTGCGCCGCTTCCTCTTCCCGTCAAAGGCCCTCCGCCGCTCCGTCAGCGCACTCTACTTGGAGCGGCATCCGGAAAACGTCTTGCCACAACACATCCGCCGCGAGGGCGACTTCTTCATCGTCGACTCGGCACTCCTCAACTTCTCCGA